>JBNMNZ010000178.1:0-4427 GCA_051276605.1 Polaribacter sp.
AAGGATTGGTACATCTTGTAGGAGCCGTCAATTCTCCAGTAAGAGCATTTACATCCGTTGGCGGAAATCCTTTATTTATCAAAAAAGCAAAAGGAAGCAAGATTACAGATGTTGATGGAAATGAATATATAGATTTGGTGCTTTCTTACGGGCCGATGATTTTAGGACATCGTCATAAAAAGGTGCAGAAAGGAGTTGAAAAAGCATTGAAGAATGGCTATTCTTTCGGAGCATCCACAGAAAATGAAATCATTTTAGCAAAAATAGTTTGTGATGCTTTCCCGGGAATGGATAAAGTCCGTTTTGTGAATTCAGGAACAGAAGCGGTTATAAGCGGAGTTCGTTTAGCAAGAGCATTTACAGGAAAAGATAAAATTATAAAATTTGCAGGTTGTTACCATGGGCATCAAGATTCATTATTAGTTGCAGCAGGTTCTGGTTTGGCAACTTTAAGCCTACCAGGTTCCAAAGGAGTTCCAGAAGGAGCCGTGAAAAATACCTTAATCTCTACTTATAATGATTTAGAAAGTGTAAAAAAACACTTTGAAGAACATACTGATATTGCAGCTGTAATTATTGAGCCAATTTGTGGTAATATGGGTGTTGTAATTCCGCAGAATAATTTCTTGAAAGAATTAAAAGAATATTTAGAAACAAAAGGAGCTTTATTAATTGCTGATGAAGTAATGACTGGTTTTCGTTCTAAATTTGGTGGAGCACAAGAGTTGTTAGGAGTTGAAGCGGATATTACGTGTTTAGGAAAGGTAATTGGAGGAGGTTTCCCCGTAGGAGCTTATGGAGCAAGAAATGAAATTATGCAAGAAGTTGCTCCTTTAGGAGGCATGTATCAAGCAGGAACTTTAAGTGGAAACCCGATTGCAATGGCTGGCGGAATAGCAACTTTAACGGAAGTGAAGAAACAGAATCCGTATGATCAGTTTAACGAAACTGCTGCTATTTTAGAAGTGATTTTATTAGAGACTGCAAAAAAATACAATGTAGATTTAGTTGTAAATCGTTTTGGTTCTATGATGAATCCATTTTTTACAAAAGGAAAAGTGACGAATTTTGACGAAGCACAAACTTCGGATACTAAAAAGTTCGCGATTTTCTTTTGGGAAATGATAAAAAATGGTGTGTTTTTGCCACCAAGTCAATTTGAAGCTTGGTTTTTATCATCAGCAATTTCAAATAAAGATATTCAAAAAATAGCAGAAGCGGTTGATAAATCAATGTTAGCGGTTTCAAAAATGTAAATTATGAAAACAATCATCACAATTATTTTTAGTTTGTTATTAGTAGGTTGCCCTAAAAACGAAGAAGGAGGTTTTACTTCCCTGTCTAAAGGAAGCTTATTTGGAAATGGCGCAGAAGGCTTTAAAAAAGAGAATATTGTAATTTCTTCAAAAGAGGAATGGAAGTTTTTTTTATCAAAAATGGATACCACAAACAACGTTTCTAAAACATTCGAAAATACTATTGATTTTTCAAAAGAAATGATTATTATTTTTGTTGATAAAGTTAGAAACTCAGGAGGATTTTCAGTTGAAATTATAGAAGCTGTAACAGAAAGTGATACTTTTTTAATTAAAGTAAAAACAAAAGGCCCCAAACCGATGGATATGGTAACTTCAGTAATGATGCAACCTTATCATATTGTAAAAATTAAGAAGACAAATAAGAAAATAAAATTTATAGAGTTATAAAAATTATGATTAAAAACGACTTATTTTTAAGAGCTTTAAAAGGAGAAACTGTAGACAGACCCCCAGTTTGGATGATGCGTCAAGCAGGAAGATATTTACCAGAATTTCAGGTAATCAAAAAAAAATACGATTTCTTTACACGATGTCAAACACCAGAATTAGCATCAGAAATTACCGTGCAGCCTATTCGAAGATATGGTATGGATGCTGCAATTCTATTTTCAGATATTTTAGTCATTCCACAAGCAATGAATATTGAAGTGGAAATGAAACCTGATTTCGGACCTTATTTGCCAAACCCTATTCGTACTCAAAAAGATCTAGATCACGTAATTGTTCCTGATGTTCATGAATCTTTGGGCTATGTAATGGAAGCGATAAAAGCAACTAAAGAAAAGTTAAATGATGATATTCCGTTAATTGGTTTTGCAGGTTCACCGTGGACTATTTTATGCTATTGTGTGCAAGGTCAAGGTTCTAAAAACTTTGATAAAGCAAAAGAATTATGTTTTACGAACCCTGTTGTTGCGCACTCATTATTGCAAAAAATAACAGACACAACAATTGCTTATTTAAAAGCAAAAGTTGAAGCAGGTGTAAACGCTGTTCAGCTTTTTGATTCTTGGGGAGGCATGTTGTCTCCAGTAGATTATCAAGAATTCTCTTGGCAATATATGCAGCAAATTATAGACGCCTTAAAAGATATCACACCAGTAATCGCATTCGGAAAAGGGTGTTGGTTTGCTTTGGATAAAATGGCAAAATCTGGTGCCTCAGCTTTGGGTGTTGATTGGACATGCTCAGCAAGAAACGCACGTTATTTATCAGGAGGAAATATTACGTTACAAGGTAATTTTGATCCATCAAGGTTATTGTCTCCGCCAGCGGAAATCAAAAAAATGGTGCATCAAATGATTAATGAATTTGGGAAAGACCGGTATATTGTAAATTTGGGACATGGAATTTTACCAAATATTCCTGTAGAAAATGCGAAAGCATTTGTAGATGCAGTAAAAGAATATAAAGTTTCATAAAAAGATAGTATTATTTTGGGCGTTACCTAAAGGTCGCGCTTTTCATTTTATCTTTTATTCGTAAACTCATATAAGGATGTCATTTCAATCGCTAACGCAAACCAACGCTAATGATTAAAAATATACTTTCAGGAATTAGTGGTTACGCAGGTGCTTTTAGTTTAATCTCTAAACTAAAACTTTGGCAATATTTTATAATTCCGATTGTAATTAGCATTCTAACGGCAACATTTATTGGTTTTACAGCGTATGGATTGTCAGATAATATTGGCGTCTTTTTAGCTGAAATATGGATTTGGGATTGGGGAAAAGAAACTGTCACTATAATTACTTCTTTTATCGGAGCCATTTTTGTTTTAGTGATTGGCTTAATTTTGTACAAGCATATTATTTTAGCATTATCAGCGCCATTCATGAGTACTGTTTCAGAAAAGATAGAAATTCATATCAATGGAAGTTTAAAACACAATCATAGAAAAACTACTTTCAAGGAGCAATTATGGAGAGGAATTAGAATTAATATCAGAAATTTAGGAAAAGAAATTTTGATTACAATTCCTATTTTATTATTAAAGTTTATTCCTATAGTAAATATTTTTTCTACTATTTTATTGGTTCTAGTACAAGCATATTATGCAGGTTTTGGAAATATGGATTATACATTAGAAAGGCATTTAAATTATAATAAAAGTATCAATTTTATTGCTAAAAACAAAGGAGTTTCTATTGGAAACGGAATTGTTTTTATGTTGTGTTTGTTAATTCCTGTTCTGGGAATTATCATCGTTTTACCATTATCTGTGACGGCTGCATCCGTAAAAACGGTTGCTTTATTAAATCAAGAAGATGAAAGATCAGTTTTATAAATACATAGAAAACTTACAAGACCAAATTACTTCTAAATTAGAAGCTGTTGACGGCCTTGCAACCTTTGAAGAAGATATTTGGGAAAGAGAAGAAGGTGGAGGAGGAAGAACGCGTGTTATTGAAAACGGCGCTATTTTTGAAAAAGGAGGCGTAAATATTTCTGCTGTTTATGGAGAATTGCCAGAAGTTTTAAGAAATCAATTTAAAGTAAAAGAAGGAAATTTTTTTGCCTGCGGGTTGAGTTTGGTTTTACATCCAACCAATCCTTTTGTGCCAACGGTGCATGCGAATTGGCGTTATTTCGAAATGTATGACGAAGCAGGAAACATTGTAACACAATGGTTTGGTGGAGGTCAGGATTTAACACCTTATTACTTATTTGACGAAGATGCTACTCACTTTCATCAAACGTGTAAAGATGCCTGTGATAAACATGATTTCCAATTTTATCCGAAGTTTAAAAAAACGTGTGATGCCTATTTTTGGAATTCACACAGAAATGAAGCACGTGGAATTGGAGGCTTATTCTTTGATTATTTAAAAGAAACGGATGATTTCTCAATTAAAGATAGGTTCAATTTTGTGACTGAAGTAGGCGATAGTTTTTTAGAAAGCTATTTGCCAATAGCGGAAAAAAGAAAAGAAATTCCGTTTACAAAAGCACATAAAGATTGGCAAGAAGTTAGACGTGGTCGTTATGTAGAATTTAATTTAGTGCATGACCGAGGAACGCTTTTTGGTTTAAAGACTAACGGAAGAATCGAGAGTATTCTAATGAGTTTACCGCCAATTGTGCAATGGAAATACAATCATCAGCCCG
>JBNMNZ010000179.1:0-4425 GCA_051276605.1 Polaribacter sp.
ATCTTATTGATTGCTTTTATAACAAGTCTATTTTTCATGACCTGTGTAGAAGACAATGATTTTTCAGTACCACAAAATTTAGGGGCTGAAGAAAATCTAAAATTAGAGACAATTCTAGATAGTATTCAAAATAATCAGTTAGAATTAAAATCGATAAAAGATTTAAAAAGTTTATATAATTCAGGCAATGATCCTGTAAAAATAGTTTCTGATATTGTTGTAAAAGGATATGTTATTTCTTCGGATGCAAAAGGAAATTACTTTAGAGAATTTTATATGCAAGACGCACCCGAAAATCCGATAGCAGGAATTAAAATAGCCATTAATTTAACGAATAGTTATAATAAATTTAACTTCGGAAGAGAAGTGTATATTCGTTTAAAAGGCTTGTATATTGGGGAAGTTAATTCTGGTGATGGCGTCATTACAATTGGTGGAAAAGTTAGTACAACAGATGTAAAAGAAATACAAAGTGTTGCTTTAAATCAAATGAGTACTCATTTTTTTCGCTCTAAAGAAACAGCAATAATCATTCCAAAAGAAGTTTCTTTAGCAGCTTTAAACGCTTCAGATATTGGTACATATATAACCGTAAAAGGGGTCTTCTTTCCATCTAATTTGGAAGGAAAAACCTATGTAGATCCAACAGAAGATTTTGATACACAACGTAAAATACAAACTTGCCAAACAGTAGGTTATGCAGATTTATTGATAGAAACGAGTTCCTTTGCAAGTTTTGCAAATAAAGCATTACCTATTGGAGGCGGAGTTATAAATGCAGTTGTTTCTAAAGATTATAATGGTCATTTTTTAGTGTTGGTTTTAAATTCGACAGAGGATGTTTCAATGTCTGATGACAGATGTACAACACGTTCTGAAAGTGATTTTCCATTGATTTTATTAGAAGAAAATTTTGATACATTATCAGGAGAAATAACAATTACAGATTGGATTAATTATAGAGAAGAAGGTACAAAATCTTGGAGATCCTATTCAGATACGTATGCGCAAAGTAAAGCAGCAAGAATAGGTTCTAAAAACTCAGCAGATGCAAGTACAATTACCTGGTTGCTTACAAAAGGGGTAGATTTAGACTCAACTACAGAAGAATTTTTATCCTTTGAAACTTCTAATAGTTTTGCCAACGGAAGTAATTTAGAAGTCTTAATTTCTACAGATTGGGATGGAACCGCAATAAATATAACCAACGCAACTTGGAGTGTTTTGCCAGCCAAAATAGTTTCTAATGGAGAAAGCTTTAAAAATTGGGTACATTCTACTTTTGTGAATTTATCAAATTATACTGGTACAGCTTTTATAGCTTTTAGATATACAGGAAACGGAAATGTTTATTTTGATGGAACGTATGAATTAGATAATATCACTATTATTGCAGAATAATATCCTTATAAAATGAAAAAAATAGAACACATTGGTATTGCTGTAAAAGACCTTGAAGTATCAAATAAATTGTTTGCTTCATTATTTGGTGAAGAACATTACAAAGAAGAAGAAGTCGCTTCAGAAGGAGTAAAAACCTCTTTTTTTAAGAGTGGGCCTAATAAGATTGAATTATTGCAAGCGACAAATCCAGAAAGTCCCATTGCAAAATTTATCAATAAAAAAGGAGAAGGAATTCATCATATTGCATTTGCGGTTTCAGATATAAAATCTGAAATTGAAAGGCTTAAAAAAGAAGGTTTTGTTATCTTAAGTGAAACACCTAAAAAAGGCGCGGATAATAAATTGGTTGTCTTTTTACACCCCAAAACTACAAACGGAGTTTTGATAGAATTGTGCCAAGAAATCGAATAGTTAAAATACTGCTAACTGTTACTGTCAACTGCATACTAATTATTATCTTGCACTGATTTTAAAAGTAAATAAATAATGTCATCTAGGTTTGATTCTTATCAAAAAAGACGCTTGCAATCTTCTTACATTTCAGTTGTAGTTAGTATTGCCTTGGTGCTTTTTATGGTCGGTGTTTTAGGATTGATATTATTGAAATCTTCCAAAGTTGCCAACCATATTAAAGAAAAGGTAGCTTTTACACTCTTTATAAAAGACAAAGTAACTCAAAAACAAATAAAAAGTTTCAGAGAATCTCTACTAAAAGAAACTTTTACAAAGAAAGCTATTTACACGAGTAAAACACAAGCAGCAAAAAAATATAGCGAAGAAATTGGGGAAGATTTCTTGCAGTTTTTAGGGAATAATCCCTTGAAAAACGGAATAGATATTTATCTAAAAGCAGCTTTTGTTACTCCAGAAAAAATGCAAGATTTAGAAACTCGATTTTTAAAAAATGCATTTGTTGCAGATGTTTCTTATGATAAATCTTTGATTAACTTATTAACTAAAAATATTAAAAGAATTAGTTTTTGGTTGTTAGTCTTTAGTGGTTTCTTTAGTTTAGTAGCCATGATTCTAATTAACAGTTCAATAAGATTATCGATTTACTCAAAACGATTTAACATAAAAACCATGCAAATGGTTGGTGCAACAAAAAGATTTATTAGAAAACCATTTATTTGGAGAAGTATAAAATTAGGAATGATTGGGGCTTTACTAGCTTTGATAGGCTTAGCAGTTGTTATTTATTATTTAGATAAATACATACCAAGTTTAGACCTTCTAAAAGATTACCTTTCTTTAGCTTACTTAGTTGGTGGCGTACTTTTATCTGCCTTTATAATTACTTGGGTAAGTACATTCTTTGCGACACAGCGCTTTCTAAATTTAAAAACAGACGAACTTTATTATTAAAATATGCAAAAAGAAAATAAACAAAAAAAAGAATTTCTCTTTGGAAAAAGAAACTATATCATAATGCTTATTGGTCTTGTTTTTATTGCTTTAGGATTTGTTTTTATGGCAGGTGGCGGTAGTGATAATCCAGAAGTTTTTAACGAAGAAATCTATAATTGGCAACGTATACGCTTGGCACCAACGTTAGTAATTATTGGGTTAGTAATAGAGATATACGCTATTTTTGCAAATCCAAAGAAATAATCTATGGACATTTTAGAAGCAATTGTTCTTGGTGTTATTCAAGGATTAACAGAGTTTTTACCAGTATCTTCTAGTGGTCATTTAGAATTGGCAAAAGCAATCTTAGGCGACACTTCTGTGCCAGAAGAAAGTTTAGCATTTACGGTTGTTTTACATTTTGCGACCGCATTAAGTACCCTAGTAATCTTTAGAAAAGAAGTTGTAGAAATTTTTAAAGGATTGTTTCAGTTTAAATGGAATAATGAATTTAAATTTTCATTAAAAATTATTATTTCTATGATTCCCGCAGTAATTGTAGGGTTACTTTTTGAAAAACAATTAGAATCTTTTTTTGGAGGAAAAATATTATTAGTGGGTTGCATGTTATTGCTAACAGCTTTATTGTTATTATTGGCAGATAAAGCAAAAAACACCAAAAAGGAAGTATCATTTTGGAACGCTGTTTTAATTGGTGTTTCTCAAGCAATAGCAATGTTGCCAGGGATTTCTAGATCTGGTGCAACAATTTCGACATCTGTTTTATTAGGAGTTGACAGAACTAGAGCAGCAAAATTCTCTTTTTTAATGGTCGTTCCATTGATTTTTGGAAAAATAGGGAAAGATGTTTTAAGTGGAGATTTAAACCTTCAATCATCAGATATGATTCCTATTACAGCAGGTTTCATCGCAGCTTTTTTAGCGGGCTTATTAGCTTGTAAATGGATGATTTCTTTAGTGAAGAAAAGCAAACTTTCTTACTTTTCAATTTACTGTGCAATTGTAGGAAGTATTGCAATTGGTTACGCTCTTTTAAATTAATAATACAATAAATTCAGCATAGATGACTGAAGAAGATTACAAAAACGGTCAAGTTTTATTAATTGATAAACCACTTACTTGGACGTCTTTTCAAGTTGTGAACAAATTACGTTGGGAAATAAGACAACGTTTTAATATCAAGAAAATTAAAGTTGGTCACGCAGGAACTTTAGATCCTTTAGCAACAGGTTTGTTAATTATTTGTACCGGTAAGCAGACAAAAGAAATCCATATTTACCAAGGGCAAATAAAAGAATATACCGGTACCATTACTTTAGGTGCAACGACACCAAGTTATGATCTAGAAACAGAAATCAATCAAACTTTTTCTACCGAACATATTACAGAAGATTTATTAAAAGAAACGACAAAACAGTTTATTGGCGATATTCAACAAAAACCACCTATTTTTTCTGCAATTAAAAAAGATGGAAAACGATTGTATGAACTCGCAAGAAAAGGCGAAACGACAGAAATAGCTTCAAGGCAAGTAACCATTTCAGAATTCGAAATAACAAAAATAGATTTGCCAAAAGTAGATTTTAGAGTGGTTTGTAGCAAAGGAACTTACGTCCGCTCTCTAGCGTTCGATTTTGGAAATGCATTAAAATC
>JBNMNZ010000180.1:0-4412 GCA_051276605.1 Polaribacter sp.
GGGTTTTTAGAGTTTTTTGATTTCATACACTACCTTTATTAACAATTTACACCTATTTATTAACAAAAGCCTACTTTTTTCGAGGTCAAATTTGCGTAAAACCTTAATCCGTCTATATTTGTTAAGCTATCAATAGCAAAATGAAATAATATTCAATTAATTTTTAAAATCTATTTATTATGAACAAGTCAGATTTAATCGATGCAATAGCTGCGGATGCAGGAATTTCTAAAGTAGCAGCTAAAGCAGCTTTAGAGTCTTTTACAGGTAATGTAACTTCTGCTTTAAAAGGTGGTGATAAAGTTGCTTTAGTTGGTTTTGGAACTTTTTCAGTATCTAACAGAGCTGCAAGAACAGGAAGAAATCCTCAAACAGGAAAAACAATCCAAATTGCTGCTAAAAATGTAGCAAAATTTAAAGCTGGAGCTGGATTAAGCGAAGCTGTAAACTAAGATATTAATATCTAAGTTATAAAGAAGCTCTCTTTTTAAGAGAGTTTTTTTTATACCTTTATTTTTTTTATATTTACTTATGTCCTATTTAAAACCGATTAAAGGTAGATTATTAATTGCTGAACCCGCTATTTTAAATGATAGCTCTTTTAATAGGTCAATTATTTTAATTACAGAGCATACAAAGCATAATACTGTTGGTTTTATCTTAAACAGACCTTTAGATTATACACTACAAGATTTATTACCAGAAATTAAAAGTGACTTCATTATTTATCAAGGAGGCCCGGTAGAACAAGATAATTTATATTTTGTGCACAGAGCACCACACTTAATACCAGAAAGCATAGAAGTTGGTAATGGTGTATTTTGGGGTGGTAATTTTGAATCATTAAAAAATCTACTTAATAATGGAGCTATAAAGAAAACTGATATTCGTTTTTTTCTTGGGTATTCTGGTTGGGGAAAAAATCAACTTGATGATGAACTAAATCTAAATTCTTGGTTTATTTCAGAAAATGATATCAAAAATATTTTTTCTAAAGATGACGGATCTCTTTGGAAAAATAAAATACTACAAAAAGGTGGTGACTATAAAATATGGGCAAATGCACCAAGTGACATCAATTTAAACTAAGAAGTCGTTACTTCTAAAATTTTTAAACTTTTACTTATTTTATTGGAGAAGTCAGCTGTAAAGTTTTTCTTCTTATAATTTGTTACTGATTGAATACCTATGATTGCATTGGTGATGAAGACTTCATCTGCTTTTTGAATTTCGAATGGTGAAATATTTGTTTCTTCTAGGGTATATTCTTTATTTTTAGAGATGATTTCAATAACCTTACCTCTAACAACACCTTTTATACAACCTTCAGTAAGTGCCGGAGTTTTAATAACAGTACCCTTCAAAATAAAAATATTAGCATTGGCAACTTCAACAACTCCTTTTTTCTCGTTGATTAGAACACAATTATCTAAATCATTTTCTTTCGCGTAAATACTTGCTAAGATATTGACCATTCTATTATTGGTTTTAATAGTCGATAACAGTCCAGAATAACTATAAAAGTCTTTAAATACATCAACTGAGTATATTTCTTTTGTTTGATATGTATTGGCTTTTACATCAATTAAATAGTCTATTTCATTCGTTTTTGGAGTATATAAACCTCCATCTTTTCTATATACATTTAATCGAACTCTAAAAGAAGAGAATTGATCTTGGACAGCAACTGTTTTTAAAATTTCTTGCTCTAAAAACTCTAAAGTAAATTGCATCGGAATTTTCATACGCAACATTCTCATAGAAGCCATTAATCTAAAATAATGATCTTCCCAAAAAATTACTTTTTGATTACTAACTTTTATAGTTTCAAAAATTGCATCTCCATATTTAAATCCTCTATTTTCTGAAGATAATTTTATACTTTCTTCAAACAATAATTCACCATTAAAATTAATCATCTATGTATTTTTAGATTTGCAAAACTACTAAATTTTAGTAAAAATAGTACATAAAAAAACTCAGCAAATTGCTGAGTTTTAAATTTATATTAAATCATATGTTTTATGCACCAATTGTATGTCTTAATTCTTCTATTTGATTTTCCCAAAGCTGTTTTGACTCTTCAACTTCATCTTCGTCATCAGCAAAATCTGTAACAATTAATGAAACATCTTTAGTAATTGCATCTACTTGAATTTTAATTTCAAAAAAACTATCATCTCCTTCGCTTTCTAACCATTTAAAACGAATTCTTTCACCCGCTTTTTTTATAATTAATTCAGCCTCCTCCTCTACTCCATCCCAAATAAAACTAAAGATTTTACCCCTAGAATTCACTTTATCTGCAAACCATTCTTGCAAATTAGAAGGTGATGAAATGTATTGATACAACATGTTTGGTGAAGCATGAATAGCTATTTCTACCTCGTATTTTACTTTGTTCATTGTTAAAAAACTTAGGTGGACAATATAGGTATTAATTCTATTTAAAAAAAATTAAAAACACTTCTTGCCAATATGTAAAAATAATTTATATTTGCACCCTCAAATATAAATGGCGAGGTAGCTCAGTTGGTTAGAGCGCAGGATTCATAACCCTGAGGTCACGGGTTCAAATCCCGTTCTCGCTACAAATATTACAGATAATTTAAAAAACGAATTGTGAAACACAATTCGTTTTTTTTATGCTTTCTATTTTCTTGTGATTAGCGACAGCAAGTAAAATGGGTTTCAAAGAAGAAATGTTACAACCAATTAAAGAGTATCATGTTATTGCTTATCCAGATAAAACTGAATACAAAATTATAGTATACAAAAACAATTAATTTAAATAAAGAAGGGTTTAATATTCAGTTTAGTAATTTATTAGAGAACTTTAATATTGAAGATGGTATTGATTTGGTTGATTTTTTAACAAAAGTAAAAAAGTAATTTATTTAATTCTGAGTCAACCTATTTCTGGAGGGTCAAATATTTTAAGACTGAACTAATTAAAAAAAATTACGAATTTTAATGAAGAAACAATTGTATAAAATGTTTTTATCAATTACAAAGATTAATCAACCAGTATAAAATCGTCCTGAAGAACATACGTAACCTCCTTTGTAAATCCAGTTTCCACTAATTGCACAATATTCTTGCCTTCAACTAATTCAATAGGGTTATAACTAATACCTTCATCAGAAAAAGACATATTATATAAAGTACCATTAATTGTATATTCAATATTGGTAACTGCTGGGTTTGCCTCACTATTATTCACAGTTTCAATTTGGATAGCATATAAAATATCTGGCGACAAACATTCTCCTAATTGAACTTCCTTCCCATCTAGTTCATGAATAAATTTAATGGAAGTAGCTGTTAATTCATGCTCGTATGATCCTATAGAATTATTAGGTAAACAGGATACAAAAAGAAAAGAAAAAGTAATTAATATAGATAATTTAGTTTTCATATTTATTCTTTTAAATTTATAGTGATCGCTTTTTCAATATTGGTAACTTTTACTGTATAATCGCCTACTTCCAGATTATTAAAAATAACCTCACCATTAGTTAGTGTTTGGATTGTATGAATAGTTTGATCTTTAAATAATGATACAGTCGTGCCGGTAACACTTTCTGAGGCAACTACTTTTATAACACCTCCTTGATAACAAACAGCATTCTTTTTGTAAAACACTAAATCACCCGTGGGAGCATCATACACTACTGAGATGACCCAAGTTTCTAATTTAGATTCATCTTCAGACAATATTTGCAATTCTATTGGATTTGAGAAATCTAAGGTGTTATTTCCAGATTCTAATAAAACACCTTCTGAAAATAGTTTAGCTCCAATACTAAGTTCGAAAACAATAGTAAGATTCTCAAGATTTAAACCATCATAAACATTAAGTACCATCTCTTTTCCTGAAATAGTTTGGCTGCTAATCACAACATCTTTAAATTCAAAACTAAGAATTTCAACTTGGTCATTTAAAGCTGGATTAGCCAAACTAAAGGATTGAAATAAATTACCATGATGCGCATTTATTTCAAAATCTATCGTTTTATCTATATCTACTATTTTGTCATTAGCGGCATCATACGCTTTAAAACTTATCGTCTCATTACCTGTATTTGAAAAAACAACTAAATAGGCATAATATCTATCTTTACTTTGAACGTATATTAAGTTTGTTACTCCTCTTAATTCTCCATTAGAAAAAGCAGCAAGCTTATCATTCGAACTTGATAGATTGACACCATCAATATTCACAAAAGCCACGAACGACATGGTATATTCAAAATCATTTTCATTCACTGACCAATTTGGTGACTGCCCAAAAACATTTATTCCAATAAAAAATAGCACTATGGAACTATATATATAATTTTTCATACTTTAATTTTTAAATCAATAGAAGCACTTAAACTTTTAATAAAATCTAAATTTTAAATGCTCAC
>JBNMNZ010000181.1:0-4390 GCA_051276605.1 Polaribacter sp.
TTACATTTTCTTTTCCTCTAGAATCAAAGTCTAAATTAGGTTCGTTTTTAACATCCCAAGCTAAAATTGCTTCATGATCTTTAACCTTTTCTACAATTTTTTCGGCATGCCTGTGATTTAATGTCCAATCTAAAACATCATAATTTCCATAAAAATCAAATAAAGTAAGGATCACTTTTAAATTTTGTTTTGCAGCTGAGTCTAAAAATTTTTGAAGTTTTTCTAATTTATCAGCTTGTACATTTGCTTTTCCAAAGCCCACATAGGGTACAAAAATACGGATAGCGTTTAAACCAGCTTCTTTAATGATTTGAAAGTCCTTTTCAATAATTTGTATGTCAAAGTTTTTGCCATACATGTTCCATGGAGTTGCTTGCGGATAATAATTGATTCCTTTTATATTCGTAAACGCAATAGGTGTTTTTATAGAAGTATCTGTAAATTTCTCTGTCACTTCTTTTACCATGTGTCTAATGCGCCAAAAGCCATCTTCTAATAACAGAATAATTCTATAACTAGAAACTTCTGAAGATTCTGTAATTAACTTTTCATTTCTAAAAATCTTTTTATATTCTAAAACATTGTTATCTTTTAAAACAATTAGTTGACCATCTTCACTATAAAATTCGATATCTAAATTGTGAATTAAAGATGTAGCGTCTACTGTTATTTTTTTATTTTTATTATAATTTATAATGTTGAATATGTTTTTTCTTGCATTTTTAGTATAATAATCTTTAATACCGTCTTGCGCATTGTTTTTGTAGCCCATTTGTTTTACATACCAGGCATCTATATAATCAATTTGTAACTCATTTATTTTTTGCTCGCTAATTACTCTCCCCTCATTCCCATCAAGTGTCCAATTTATCTTTGGTAGATATTGGTCTACTTTTTTTCTTCCAATGTGTAGCATTTTACTTCTATCGGCACCCGTATTTAAAAAGCTATACAAGGAGCTTGTTAAAAATAAAAGGATAGAGATTATAAAAAGATACGCACCCATTAAGAGACCTCTAATAATTTGCTTATTAGTTTTTACCATAGTTTTAGATCTTTAAACTCTTTTTCAATCCCCGCGGTTTTTGTAATTAAGCGATACATGCTATTATCAAATATATTCGGGTCTAAATAGAAATCTGTAAATCCGTTTTTAGATTCTTTATGCATTTCATTTATGAGCGTATTATTTTTGAAGATAGATAGTTTTACAGACAATCCGTCTGGAATTATTTGATTCATAAAACTTTTTAAGGGTCCTATTTTTAGACTTCTATTATTTTCAGAAAATACAACTTTATAATCTTCAATTACTTTTTTATAGTTTAGAACTAGAACATCGCTCTCAGAAATACCAATAAAATATCCTTTTACTTTCCAGGTTTCTTCATATTCTGGATGTATTATTTTAGCTTTTGCAATGCCATTAATTGTAGCACCAAAAGTTTTTAAAATATTACCGCTTTTGTTGGTAATAATAAACTCTATAAAACTTCCGTCGCTTACAATATTATTGTTTTTATCTTTTATTACAGAGGTATAAAATGTGGTTATCTGATTGCCATCGGCATAATCATGATTTCTGTTTACAAATAATTTAAAGTTTTCAGCAATCCCTGGCATCACATTCACATCGAATTCTTTGGAATTTAAGCCAAAAGATTCTGAAGAAATAATTATTCTTCCGCTTTTTAAAGGAGAAAAAATATTTTTATGACCAATCAATATATCAGTGTAAATAGGTTCTTTTTCTTCTGATTGTAAAAATTGATGTTTTACGATCACTTTACTGTCGTTTCTTATAGGGTTGTCTAAGCTGTCTGTTGGTATTACAACCAACATGGTATAGTCTACATTTCCTGCATTAATGCTTGGCGGCCCTAGATAGGTTTCCATAGTAGCCGGTTCTTGTATAGAAAGAATGGTAATAGTGCCAGCAAGTATTTCCTGACTATCTAGTAATTTCCAAAACAGAGTTCCTCTTTTTTTTGTTAGGAAGTTCGGTATTTTAAAGGTTAGTGTATTCTTTACTCGGTTGGGCTCTATAACACTTGACCCGTAACTATTGGAGCAGTATAGTAGAAAATTAGTGTTATTTGACACATTAAACTTAAGTAGGACTTTTGCACCCGCAACAAATTCTTTTTTGTCAGACAAGAGGGAAATAGCAGAACTAACAGTTGTTTCTTGGGCTAAAAAAGAGACAATTATTGTTTGACAAAATAGTAGTAAAAAAAGTTTTTTTAACTCCATTATTTAGGATTACCAATGTAACTGTTTAATTCAATTTTTATATAACTAAACAAAGGGTGGTTGACCTTTTGCAGCTTATCTGTTGTGTGTTTTCTATTTCTATTAG
This sequence comes from Polaribacter sp., assembly GCA_051276605.1. Classification (GTDB taxonomy): domain Bacteria; phylum Bacteroidota; class Bacteroidia; order Flavobacteriales; family Flavobacteriaceae; genus Polaribacter. Next base: position 2,360 of record JBNMNZ010000181.1, read on the forward strand.
GCAATATTTTAGCGGCAATATTTTTATTTGGCAAACCATTTACAAAACAATAGCGCATATTATCATTTATTATTTTTATTATTGGATTTTTAGAAATAGAATATTGAAAGTGTAATTTTCTCTCTTGTCGTATTCCTTCTTTTAAAAATAAATTGTCTACCCAAATTATCTCCTTATTTTTATTATAAAAAGTTATGATTACTTGTGGAACCGTTATTTCTTGGGTTCCACTGTTAAACAAAGTTCCATTTATAAATTTGGATGTGGTGTTCAAATTACTTAAAACAATATCTTTAAATAAGTCAGAATTTGAAACATTTCCTGCAGCATGTAAATTAAATTTTGTGGGCTGTTCACTAAGTTCTAAAGGAGTAAATTCGTCTGGATTAAATGTTTTTGGAATCGAATCTTTTAGTTTAGACCAAGCAATACCCTCAAAATTAATTCTAAAAGCACTTATTTCTTTAGGCATTAACTTATGTTTTATAATATGTTTTGCGCTGTAAGTTGCCAATTCTTTGCTATCATCATTGTAAAGTGTCCCTTTTAAAACAACATCAGCAGGCACATTGTCTATATTTTGTACTGTACCAATAATAGCATACCGCTTGTTGAATTTTATCAATTTAGCAGATACTATTTCTAAAACGGGTTGTTTTAGAACATCTTCATGGTGTGTTTGTTCGGTTGTAATTCTTCTTCTTCCTTGGTTAAAATAACTCGTATTATTTTTAGAGTACAATTGATCTGGAGGTAAGTCTAAAGATTTCTTATCTGGCTTTAAAAACCATTTTCCATTTCTTTTTACAGCAGTTTTAAAAGCAGTTTTAGATAATCTTTCTAAAGGAGTAATCCAGTTTGTCTCTACCTTTAATGACGCTACACTGTCTGTTTGTTTTAATACTTGTATTGCAATTTCATCTAATTTAGCATAGGAGTTTAACAAACCATCTGTTACATATATTTCTAATAAATATTGAGAACGCGTAAGCAGGCTTTTAGGATCTATATAGGTGTAGCTTTTATTTAATTCTTTAAAATCTAAAGCATCATAATATGCTTTTACTACGTTTTCTGGAGACCTTTGAGTTTCATTTTTAATATAGAAGATATAGGAAGCATACGCTGTAATTAATATTAAAAGTACCGTCCAAGTGTGAAAAGCCTTTAAAACAATACTAGGAAATTTGTTATACTCATTTTTAAATTTAAAATATGCTGGTTTTGCTTTTACTTTTATTTTCAAACCTCTTACAAGTAAAGATTGTATGTTTAAAAAAAAGGCAATAAGTACGGTTAAAAAAGGGATAATTCCCCACATTATTTTAAGCCAAATGGCTACATCTTCTTTTGGTAAAATAGAAGAAATAGGAGGAATATTTAATTTTTCCCAAACCATAATACCATTTTCTAAATAAGATAAACGCTGCCAGCCACAGAAAAATAAAACAGGATCATAAAATTTATCATTAGAAAAAATATATTTTAAATTGTATTTTTCGGGTGTAGTTAAAAATTGTTGCAAAGAGCCAATACCAGCAACTCCTTTAAATTTAGAGTTTTCTAAACGTTCTATGGGTCTTGTGGTTAATTCTGGTAAACGTCTTGCAGAATGGTAATTTCCGTCTACAGTCATAGCATTTGTTTGTGAAGCTAACCAAGCCATTTGGTCTCCAAAACCCAAGGTTAAATACCGCCATTGATCATGAGAATCTTGACTCATAAAATTTACAATAGGTAGCATTTTTATTTTTTGAGGTTGAGACGGTCTAAAATGTCCTAAACTCATCGTAAATACAACCATAAAAATACAGAGTAACGCTAAAGTTCCACCCAACAGCCTATGATATACTGCACCAAATTTTGATTGTATTAACGTTTTTAAATCACATTCTATAAATCGATAAATAAATTCACCAAACATAGGAATAGCCATTATGGTAGCCCAAAATGTAAACCTGTCTAAAGTTAAAATATTAAACGCAGTTTCTCCTAAAATTAATCTTGGAATCGGTGTGGTACTTCCAGTTC
>JBNMNZ010000182.1:0-4376 GCA_051276605.1 Polaribacter sp.
GAATGTGTACCAAAAAGGAGCATTAATTGGCATGAGTTTAGACATCATTTTAAGAGAAGAAAGCAACGGAACGTATGGTGTTAGAAATTTGATGTTAGATTTATCAAAAAAATATGGTGCTCAAAAAGCTTTTAAGGATGCAGAAATTATTGATGAAATTGTAAAAATGACCTATCCAGCTGTTGGAACGTTTTTCAAAAATCATGTTCAAGGAAATATACCAATAGATTACAATACATTATTTGCTAAAACTGGAATCAAAAATATTACCGAAACTGTTGATGCTAAATACTTTTTAGACAAGAACAATCAACCTTTTATTTCTGTAAATGCAACACAAGAAATCTTCTTTACAAAAAGAACCAATACAGGTTTAATTGCATTGGGGGTTAAATCTGGTGATATTATTAAAACGGTAAATGGAGAAGCAATTTCATTACAAAATGCAAGACAAATACTTGGAAAGTCTATGCAATGGAAAGTTGGAGACACTTTAACTTTTGAAATTGTAAGAAATGAAAAAACAATAAAATTAGAAGGAAAAGCAATTGCTCCAAAAACGGAACAAAAAAGTTTAGTAATTGAAGAATTACCTGCAGATAATCCTAAAACTAAATTGAGAAAAGCGTGGCTAAAAGGTTAAAACCTATTTATAGATATATTAAAAAAGGCTACCAAATTGGTAGCCTTTTTTAATATATCATTATTATCAAACCTGAAATTTCATTACAATTCCAATGTCTAAATTACGACTAGAATTACATCAATCTTTCAATGATACTTTCTTCATCTACAGGTTGAGATAAATTAAGCGCCGTTTCTATAAGTGCTAAATGTGAATAAGCTTGAGGGAAATTACCCAATAAACGTTTTGTCTTAAAATCAATATCCTCACTAAATAATCCTAAGTGATTACTATAGGATAAAAGCTGCTCAAACTGAATCGTTGCCGCTTCTTTTTCGCCAATTTTATAGAGCGCATTAATATACCAAAATGTGCAAATTGTAAACGATGACGAAGGCAAACCAAAATCGTCTTTATTCTTATAACGATAAAGCAACCCGTCATTATTTAACTCTTTTCCAATAGCTTTTACAGTACTCATAAATTTCGGGTCTTTTGCATCAATAAACCCATACGATTCCATCAATAAAACAGAAGCGTCCATTTCAGAAGAACCATACGATTGTGTAAAAGCTTGTACTTTATCATTCCAAGCATGCTCATGAATGTCATTTTTTATTTCTTTTTCAAGTATTCTCCATTTTTCTGCTTTATGATGCTTGCTAAACAGCTCTGCTACTTTAATCGCTCTATCAATAGCTACCCAACACAATACTTTAGAAAATGTAAAATGCCTGTCTTCTTCTCTAAATTCCCAAATTCCTTTATCTGCTTCTTTCCAATGTTTATTTACTACCCAAACAATTCCTTTGGTAATCGTCCATAACTCTTCACCGTTATCAATATCAATTGTAAAATTTGTTATTTGCTGATGAATTACATCCATTAGAATTCCATAAATATCATTTTGCTGTTGAGAATATGCAGCATTACCAACTCTAACTGGCGATGAGTTTTTGTATCCTTTTAAATGTGTTAAGGTTTTTTCTGTTAAGATTTTTTCATTGTTAATTCCATACATAATTTGAAGCTTCTCTTCTTTATCGGGAATTAAACCAATAATAAATTTCAAGTAGCGTTGCGCAATTTTTTTATGTCCTAATTTAGAAACTACTTTAATTACCATAGATGCATCACGAATCCAACAAAAACGATAATCCCAATTTCTTACTTCTCCTATTGTTTCTGGAAGTGATGTTGTTACCGCTGCCAAAACAGCCCCCGTTTTATCATAGCTCAACAACTTTAAAGTCATTGCGCTTCTACAAATTTCTTTGTTGTACTTTTTATATTTTGGTGTTCTAGAAATCCAATCATACCAATAAACTTTTGTGCGTTCTAGTTCTGTTTGTATCGTATTTAAATTGGTTTTAAAAATCTTTTCATTATAACTAACTAAAAAATATGCATCTTCTGTTAGTGTTATTTCTGTTCTATCAACAACATCTTGCTTATTTAAATTTGTGTACAGAAATAAGGTATCGTAAGAATCTTTGTCAGTAAGACTTACTATAAAGTCTTTTTTAAGATGCGTAATTGTATCATCTAAAGCATATTCTAACTTTGGATTGTACTGAACTTTAAACGTTGGTTTCCCTGAAACAAGTTTTACATATCGAATGATTTCTGGCGGATTATGATAGGACCCATTCGTTTTATGATATCTAGGCATAAAATCATGCAATTCAAAAACACCTTCTTTACTAGTGAAAGTTGTGATTAAAATACATGTGTTTTCTAAATACTCTTGCGTTATTTTGTAGTCATCAGATACATCGAAAGAAAAACTTCCACCAATTTCATCATCTAAGATTTTGGCGAAGACCGAAGAAGAATCAAATATTGGCAAACAACTCCAATCAATAGATCCTGTTTTAGATACTAATGCAGCACTTTGGCAATTTCCAATGATTCCATAATCTAAATTATTCATAAAGTTTTGTGTTAATGTTTTTAAAGTAATTTTTTTTTGTTAAATTAACAAAAAAATTCATAAACAACAAAAGATACTTCATGCCAAAAAATATTATTGTTTCAAATAGGCTTCCTGTGCAAATTACGATTGATAAAAATAAAATAAACTTAAAAGGTAGTGTTGGTGGCTTAGCTACTGGTATGAAGTCTGTACATGAAGACGGAAATAGTATTTGGATTGGTTGGTCTGGGTTAAAAGAGGAAGATTTAAATCCTGAAATTTCTTTGAATATTTCTAAAGAATTACAAAAACAAAAATGTGTCCCTGTTCCTTTAACTGATGCTGATGTTGAGAACTTCTATTTAGGGTTTAGTAATAAAACGCTCTGGCCGCTATTCCATTACTTTACAGAATATACCACTTTCGACAACAAACAATGGTTATCGTATAAAGAAGTAAATGAAAAATTTGCTGAGATTATTTTAGAAAACTGTGAAGATGAAGATACCATTTGGGTTCATGATTATCAATTATTATTAGTTCCTCAAATGATTAAAGAGAAAAAACCCGATACTAAAATTGGGTTGTTTTTACACATTCCTTATCCTTCATTTGAAATTTTTAGAACATTTCCTTGGCGTGAACAATTACTTCATGGAATGTTAGGTGCAGATTTAATTGGTTTTCATACTTATGATTATGAACGTCATTTTATAAGTTCTGTAAAACGTATTTTAGGTTTAGAAGTTAATTTTAATGAAATTTTATATGATGATAGAATTGTAAAAGTAGACTCTTTTCCTATGGGAATTGACTATGAAAAATTTAATTCCGCAGCAAAGCTAAACGAAGAAAACACCCTTGAAAAACGTTCTGATTTTCAGAAAAGAATAGATGAACACAAACTTTCTACCACTGGTGCAAAATTAATTTTATCGATAGATAGATTAGATTACACCAAAGGAATTCCGAATAGAATAAGAGCATTTGAGTATTTCTTAAATAAATATCCTCAGTACAAAGAAAAAGTACGCTTGATCATGTTGGCAGTTCCTTCTCGTTCAAATGTGCCTCAATACAAAAAATTAAAACGAGAAACAGATGAATTGGTTGGTCGAATTAATGGGCAATTTTCAACCGTTAACTGGACACCTATTTGGTATTTTTATCGCGCTATTCCTTTTGATAATTTAATTGATTTATACACCTCGGCTGAAGTTGCTTTAATTACCCCTTTAAGAGACGGAATGAACTTAGTAGCCAAAGAATATGTTGCTACAAGAACCAATCTTGATGGTGTTTTAATATTAAGTGAAATGGCTGGAGCTGCAAAAGAAATGCATGAAGCCATCATTATCAATCCAAATAATTTTGAGCAATTTTCTGACGCGATTAAACAAGCCATAGAAATGCCTAAAGAAGAACAAGCGCTGCGAATAAAAACTTTACAAAAAAGGCTAAAGCGATACAGTGTAGAAAAATGGTCTGATGAGTTTATGAAATCATTATTAGCAACTCAAAAATCTAATAAAACGACCTCTGTTGTTCGATTAAAAGAAATACTACAAAAAAATGAAATAGAAAAATTTCAGAATGCAAAAAACAGCATTCTCTTTTTAGACTATGATGGAACATTAGTTGGATTTAAAGACGATCCTCAAAAAGCATTTCCAGATGAAGCACTTTTTAAACTTTTAGACGACTTAAGTGCAAAACCAAACGTAACCTTAGTATTGGTAAGCGGAAGGGATAAAGAAACTTTTTCTCGTTGGTTTGATGCAAAAAATTATTCATTAATTACAGATCATGGTATATGGATCAAACAAAAAAAGGACG
>JBNMNZ010000183.1:0-4370 GCA_051276605.1 Polaribacter sp.
TCTCCGATAAATGTTGGTACCCCTTCTGCAAACTTGTTTTATGAAAATTCGGCAACAGTTTATGATAAATCTTTACAAACAATGCCAGAAATTGCTAGAGCCAAAATAGCAATTGAAAGCGCAGATTTAAGCATAGAAATATCTAAGGCTTCTTTTCTACCTTCCGTTACAGCTTCTGCGGCTTTATCTACAAATTATGGTTTTAACTTAAAGCTTCCTGAAGGATTTTCTAATACAGTGCTATCAAACCAATTAAGTGATAACTTAGGTTATGGAGTTGGATTTAATGTTAGCATTCCAATTTTTAATCGTTTTCAAACAAAAAATAGAGTTGCACAATCTGTGATCAATAAAGAAATTTCTGAAACAAGATTAGAAAGTGAAAAATTATCTTTAAAACAAACAATAGAACAATCTTTTTTAGATGTAAGAACAGCCCTAAAAACATATGAAGCAGCTAAAATTTCACTAGAGGCACAAGAAGAAGCGTTTAAAAATGCACAACAACGTTATAATTTCGGAGCAATGACGCAGTTTGATTTTGACCAAGTAAGAACACGTTTGGTCAATGCGGAATCAGCTTTAATTAGGTCTAAATACGATTATGTTTTTAAAACGAAAGTATTGCAATTTTATGCTGGGGAGTTAATTTTAGAATAAACGCACACTAAAAATATTTTAAACCTCACAACAATTAAATTTGCTGTGAGGTTTTTCTTTTTAAATTACCTTTGCATAAAACATTTTAGATTTGAGTATTATTTTAAACATTGAAACCACCACAAAAAACTGTTCTGTGAGTATTGCAGAAAAAGGTGAAATTTTAGCGATTAAAGAATTGAATAATGGTAATTATTCTCATGCAGAAGTTTTACATCCATTTATTATAGATGTTTTAAACGAAGCGAATCTTACTACGAATCAAATAGATGCTGTAGCAGTCAGTAAAGGCCCAGGTTCTTATACAGGCTTAAGAATCGGAGTTTCTGCCGCAAAAGGGCTCTGTTTTGCTTTTGATAAGCCTTTAATTTCTATTGATACGCTGACTTCTTTATCGCATTCAATTTCTATCGAAGATGGCATTATTGTACCTATGTTAGATGCGAGAAGAATGGAAGTTTATGCAGCTGTTTTTAATAAAAAGCATGAGAAAATAAGAGAAATTAAAGCAGAAATTATTGATGAAAATTCTTTTCTCGAATATTTAGAAACTAGTACCGTTTATTTTTTAGGTGATGGATCTCAGAAATGCAAAGAAATTATTACTCATAAAAATGCTGTCTTTGTAGATGCTAAGTTTCCATCAGCAAAAGAAATGGCAAAACTATCTCATGATAAATTTAAAATAAGCGACCTAGAAAACGTTGCTTATTTTGAACCTTTTTATTTAAAAGATTTTATTGTGATTCCTGAAAAGAAAAAGAAACCGATGTTTTAATTTCTACCTTTTAAGTGCACGATATCTCTTTTTATCTTTTTTTGTAGTCCAAAGAGATTGTTCTAAATAGATAAAAGCTACGTGAATTAGGAATACAATACCAATGAGTATACTATGGATTTTTTTTTAACAATAGAGAATTAAAAAGCGATTCAATATTTTATATCAAATTGCCTTAAAGTAGTTTGTATGATGATGTTAGTTTACTTCAAAAGTAATTTTTAGGTTCACTCTAAATTCAGTAATATTATTACCATTAACAACTGCACTTTGTGATTGTACAAATACAGCTTTAATGTTTTTCACAGATTCTGCAGCGTGTTTTACAGCTTTTCTTGTTGCTTCTTCCCAGCTCTTTTCAGAATTTGCTAATACTTCAATAACTTTCATTATTGCCATAATATTTAAATGTATTAAGGTTTATAAAGTGTAAATATAATTTTTTTTGAGCATAAAAAACAGATTTAAATACTACAATGTAGGTTTACATCTTACTAAAATAGTACCTTTTTGTAAAAGTAATGATACTTTTAAGAAGAAAAGGGGATTAAAAAATAGCGAAATATTTTAATTTCCTTTAACAAAAAAAAGCGTTTAGAGAAAATCTAAACGCTTTTTTAAAACTTGTTGTTTTGTATCTTACTCTACGATTAATGTAAAAGGAATACTATATTTTACACCAACTGGCTTCCCTCTTTGTCTACCTGGTTTCATTTTAGGTAAAAGGTTCATTACTTTAATAACCTCATCTTTAATTTTTGGGTGTGGCGCTCTTGCTTGCACATTTACAACATTACCCTGTCTGTCAATTTTAAAACCAATAAATACTCTTTTTCTACCTGGTGATAAACCTAACTCGTTAGGCAGCTCATTATCAAATTTTCTACTAAAGTGTTTTTGCACCATTTTACTGAAGCATTTTTTTAATGCTGCTTTATTTCCTTTACAACCTGGAAATACGGGTACATCTTCAATAATCATGAAACTTACATCTTCTGTAAATTCTTCTTCTTCGGCAATTTCTATAATTTCTTCAACTACAACAGCTTCACTTTCATCCGTTTCTGTAGATTCTATTACAGTTTCTTCAACTTCCTTTTCATCTTCAACAATTTCAATTTTTTCTGGAGCTGGTGGTGGTGGTGTTTTAGGTTTAACAGGTTCTACCCTTTCAGTAATAGGGATGTCTTCGTCCATATCTGCATTCATAACAGCAGAACCTAGGTCTCCATAGGTTTTGTCATACGTTTTTTGTTCTATTGATACATAAGTTATAAAAAGGGCTAATACAAGACCAATTTGCATAAATAACTTGCTGAAATTTTCTAAATTAGATTTAGGACTTTTCTTAATTTCCATTTTAAAGAGTTTTTAATAGGTTGCTAATTTAATTAAATTATTGTGTTAAAAACAAGTCTTATTGCTAATTAATCTATTTTTTTTTTGAAATTAGATTAAAAATCAACAAAGCTAAGATTACTCCTGACGAATTTGCAATTACATCTAAATAATCACCTGTTCTATAATTGGTTAACATAAACTGTAATAACTCAATTACTATGCCAAAAATTATGCAACAAATTACAATTATATTTCTTTTTTGAGGTTTTTTGTAGTAAACAATTAACCATGAAATAGTCAATATAAAGTATGCAATACTATGATAAACCTTATCAATATTAGTAATCGTAATTTTAGTTTTTGGAATTTTTAGAAGGCTTAGGCAAACAATACTAAATGTAATTGCCAAGGCTATTATAAAAATATTATCCTTTAATAAGGTCTTTATACGCTTCAGCATCTAGTAAGTTTTCTATTTGCGAACTATCCGAAATATCTATTTTTATCATCCATCCTTTTCCATACGGATCTGTGTTTACCAATTCTGGCTCATCTTCCAGTTCTTCATTAAATTCAATCACTTCACCAGATAAAGGCATAAATAAATCTGAAACTGTCTTTACGGCTTCTACAGAACCAAAATTTTCTCCTTCTTCTATAGTATCATCTAATGTATCTACATCTACATATACTATATCTCCTAATTCTCCTTGTGCAAAATCTGTAATTCCTACAGTTGCAATGTTTCCTTCAATTTTAATCCACTCATGATCTTTGGTGTATTTTAATTCAGCTGGAATATTCATTTTATTATTTATTTTATTGATTTGTTTTAATTTCCTCCTAAGTTGTATATTATATTAATTCCACCATTAATAGATTGTCTAGGGAAAGTGGTAGAAATAGCATATTTAGATGTTTGATGATTGTAATAAAAAGAGGCAGTTAAATTGCTGTTCAATTTATAATCTGCGGTAAATTTAATCGAAAATAGTTTTTGACCACCACTAATTTGATCATTATCTTCATCTACATATCTAATTTGTGTTAGATTATCTCTTAATGATACATCTGCTCTTAAGTTAATATCACCTTTTAAAGTGGTTTTTTTACCTGTAAAGCGAGTATTCATTTTTACGTTTTTAAACACATATCCAAAACCAAAAACATATTCAGTGCCCACAATGTCGGTTATTGTACTGTTGTTAAAATTCATGGTTAAAGTTCTGTCTTTTTTAATTTCTCCTCTTAAAGAAAAGGAGTTTTTCATTTTCATGTCAATCTTTAGCAATGGTGAAAACTCATCAACCAAAGTTGCACTCGCAATTAATCTTTGTGATTCGTAATTACCAGCTATATTTTTTTCTGTATATGCGGTAGCGTCATCATACTGCAAGTTATTTGTAAAACTAGAAATAGTATAAGAGGATCTATATCCATGAGAAAGCACAAAGGTTGAGAAATTCTTTTTAAACCATTTCATTTTCATTAAGCCATTATAACGCAAATTCCAGTTTGGAATTGGAATATTTCTAAACAAACTTGTGCTTACTTTATTTGGACTTTTGCCTGAATAAGCGGCCATAAATGC
>JBNMNZ010000184.1:0-4347 GCA_051276605.1 Polaribacter sp.
TTTCCTAAATAGGTGAATTCTTTAGCAATACCATCTACCTTAAAATGTATTTTTTCTTTTAAATATTTCTTAAAATAAACATCATTCTCTTCTAATTCCTTTTTTGTCGTTAATTGCAAATCAATTTTGTAATCGCTATTTAAGGCGGTTTCTATATCATCCATAAAAACATTGATGATAACTTGTACCGATTTTGATGCAGGTTTAAAAGTAATTTGAGTTAAACTCAGATAATATTTATGTGCAGAAAAGGATACGAAAGGAATGATGAATAAAAGTAAAAAAGTTTTGTTTAATCTCATGGAACTATAAAAATCTATTATGGAGCCAAATTACTCTTTTTTTATGATTTTGTGGTAAGAGACACTTTCTGTTCTTAAAATTTTTATAACCTCTAGAAGCTTTCCTTTTTTATGCAAGTCTTCTATACCTAAAGGATTACAATATTCTAGAAAATGAAAGTATTTATCAATCGGAATTTTTAATTCATCGAAGAAAAATTTTTCACCTAATTCAGATAAAATTTTATATGGAAATACTTTCTTTTGTGCTAAATTTTTACGCAAAGCCCATAAACGTTCAGAACCTTTAAATGGTATCACAGCACTGCCACCAACTCCTGTAAATTTACTATTTGGGTCAGTGTTATTTACGGGTGGTTTTGCTCTAATATTAGAATCAATTGTAGGGTCTTTTTTTGAAAAATCGATATTTGAAAAATCCATCACATCATTTAGTAAAGAATCTTTTTTATTAGTGGGCACATTTTTCGTGTCAATCCCTAATCTACCCATTAAATTATGTCTTTTTAATTCAAATTCATCTAAAGTATAAATATTCGATGTTAAAAGAATCTTAATATCTCTGCGATTAATAATCTCTTTGGTAATCAATATTTTTTTTGAAAGATGTTGGATAGAGGAGAGGATTAGGGTGTCTCCTTCAGAAACAAAAATTCGAAACAAACCACTGTCACTAGAAAAAGTTCCTTGTTTTGTTTTTAGATTAATGACATTCGCGTTCTTAACAACACCTAAAGAATCTATAACTTTTCCACTAATAATTTTATTTTTTTCTTGCGAAAAAGAGTTGAAAATACTAACTAAAAAGAGCGAAAAGAGAAGTAATTTTTTTATCACAGAATTTTTAATCAATTTAGGCATTTTAAATCTTTTTTTTATATAATAAGTCCAAATATTTTTTAAAGGAACTATTCTTTGGAGACTATAATACTATCTGAATTTACTTTTTGTGGAAATAGTCTGCTTTGATCCATTAAAACTTTTGTGAGTAGGATATTTTCATTCCTTTTAAAATAAGCGATGATATTTTTTTTAACACAATAATTTAAAAACGGATTTATATGTTTTTTTTTAATTTGTAAATCGGTAATAAAAAAGTCGTCTGTAAAATAGGTTCTAATATTAGAAAGTGCATTGTCTTCTTGACTAATTTTATTCAGTTCTTTTCGGCGTTTGTTATTTCCGTTTAAAGAATTAATTAAATTATCAAGACTAACAGCAGCGCCAGATCTAAACTTTACAATAGAATACTCTTTTTTAACAGTAGTATTTGCGTAAGGTAAATTTAATGTTTTTGCATTTACAATGGTCGGACGAACCATTTGTGGGTCTACATAAAAAATACTTCTTGGTTTTTCTAAAGTAAATCCGTCTAGGGCATAGGTGATTTCATTAAGTTCAATTTCAAGATTTCTTTTTGTAAAGATTTCTTTGGTGATAATCAGTTGCTTGCTTTTTAAATTGACATGGGTAAACTGCAAACTATCACCAATCATAACAGCAATTTCAAACGTACCCTTATCATTTGTAATGGTTCCTTTATTTGTGTTTCTGTTTAAGATATGCACATCAGACAGTACCGTTTTATCAAACAAGATTTTACCGTTAATTCCTTTTCTTTTTTCTTGACTATAAGATAAAATAGTAAAAAAAAGAAACAAGAGTACTAATTTATTTTTCATACCAACAAAGAAAAGAGAAGGTATTCTTAAAACTCTATTAACACAATTATAAAATTTTGTTAAACATAAAAATCTTCCTAAAATTTATGATGATTTTAAGAAAATACTACTGTAAATTTATTTTTCTAAAACGATATACAAGGTCGCTTTAGTAGAGATAGATTCATCATTAAAGGTTTCTGTTTCATCAATCTCTGATTTTAGTTTTATCGAAGTAGCAGAAAACTCGTCAATAGAAAATTTTGCTTCAATTCCATCTTCTGTTATGGTAAGAACATTGTTGTCTAAAGACCAATTGGATATCTCTGAATCGCTTAGAATAACTTCTTCTTCCTCTATTTGATCCTGCCCTAAAACAGAAACTGTATTTACAAGTGTATAACGACCATTTAGCGTTACTTCATTTGGGTTTTCTGTAAAAGAAAAAATTACATCAATATCTTTCGCATAACCAGCATATGTTGCCGTTATAGTTTGCCCGTCACTAATAACTATTAATGTACCATCTTCAATGGTTTGTGAGGTAAGGTTCCAGTTGCCAATTAGGTCTGCAGATGAAAGTAATAGGGAGTTTGGGGTATCATTACTTTCGCATCCTGTTAAAAAAAGGATCACTGTAATCATCAGTAAAATTTTAGCTTTCATCGTGTTTTTTTTAATTATATATAAAACTAATCAAAAACTAACAAATAAAAAATTATTTTTGAAGTATGAAAAAATTAATCATAGCAAGTACATCAACCATCCATGGCAGTGGATACTTAGAATATTTATTACCAACATTGACTACTTTTTTTGCGGATGTAAAAACCATCCTTTTTATTCCTTATGCCAGACCAGGTGGAATTTCGTATAATGACTATACTAAAATTGCTGAAAAAGCATTTGCAAAAATAAATATTGCTGTTAAAGGAATTCATGAATTTAACAATACAAAGGAAGCCATACAAAATGCTGAAGCTATTTTTACAGGTGGTGGAAATACCTTCGAGCTTGTAAATCAATTGTATAAAAACGATGTAATTTTGACTTTAAAACAAGTTTTAGAAAATGGGACTCCGTATTTAGGCACAAGTGCAGGAAGCAATATTTGTGGTGTTGATATGAAGAATACGAATGATATGCCAATCGTGTATCCGCCAAGTTTTACTACTTTAGGAATCATTCCTTTTAATATAAATGCACACTATTTAGATCCTTTAGAAGGGTCTACTCATATGGGTGAAACTAGAGAAACGAGAATAAAAGAGTTTCATGTTTTTAATGAAGTTCCAGTTTTAGGTTTACGCGAAGGAAGCTGGCTTCAGGTTCTAGGAGATGTTATTTCTTTAGAAGGAACGCTTTGCGCAAGACTGTTTAAACAAAATAAACAGCCTGTAGAATTAGAAAGTGGAGTAGAAGTTGTTCTGTAATTAAAAGGTTTTAGAAGCTGTCAGCTCGAATGATTTTCGATTTTAGTAGAAAATTGTATCAAGAATTTTTTTTAAATTATAGCGTTTCATTTTTGCAAAAATCAAAAAACGACTAATACGTTACATAATCAACTATCTCCAAACCATACCCAATCATACCAACTCTTTTGGTTTGTTGCGTATTGGTTACTAATTTTAATTTGCTAATATTTAAATCGTGTAAAATTTGAGCACCAATTCCAAAATCTCTTTTATCCATTGCAATTGCAGGTGCTTTTAATTCTCCTCTTTTTTGATTTTCTTTTAAAATAGACAATCTGTTTAATAAATTTTTAGATTGATTTTGTTGGTTGATAAACAAGATTGCACCTTTGCCTTCATCATTTATTACTTGAAACATTTGATCTAATTTCTTATCGAGATTATTTGTTAAAGTACCCAAAATATCATTGTTTATTAACGTAGAATTTATTCTAGTTAAAACTCCTTCTTCATTTGTCCAAGAACCTTTCGTTAATGCAATATGTAATTGATTATTTGTGGTTTGTTGATATGCTCTTAATCTAAATTTTCCAAAACGAGTTTCTATCTCAAAGTCTTCTTTCTTTTCAATTAAGGAATCATGTTCCATTCTGTAAGCAACTAAATCTTCAATGGAAACAATTTTAATGTCAAACTTTTTTGCAACGACTAGAAGTTCAGGCAAACGTGCCATTGATCCATCTTCATTCATGATTTCTACAATAACTCCTGCAGGTTTTAAGCCTGCTAAACGTGCAAAATCAATCGCAGCTTCTGTATGGCCAGTTCTACGTAGAACACCACCTTCTTTGGCTCTTAAAGGAAAAATATGACCAGGTCTTGCCAAATCAAAAGGTTTTGTTTCAGCATCAATTAACGCATTAATCGTTAATGCTCTGTCTGAAGCAGAAATACCAGTTGTAACACCTT
>JBNMNZ010000185.1:0-4323 GCA_051276605.1 Polaribacter sp.
AAATTTTGGAATACAGATCTTTTAGATTTGGATGATTTTGGAAATCGAGTTGCTGAATTAGGGATTTACAAACCTAAATTTTATCCTTTTATAAGTCTTTATAAATCAGAATGGATACCTGGTATAGCTATTGAAGATTTAGTTAACGGTACACGATTAGTATCAATAGAAGATGAAGAACAGCTAGATAATTTAAAAAAACTCTTTGAAACGGCAAAAGCAAAGAATGAAAATGAAATTGTTTTTAAAGATGAAATTCTAGATGTAAACAAGGTACAGCCCATTATTGATATTGCTGAAAAGCAATTAAAACAACCTAAAATACCTGTTGTTCCACAAAAAGAAGATCAAAACAAAGAAGTTAAAAAAGTTTTGATTATCAAGGAAAATACGGAGGTTGAAGAATATGTTGAAAATATAGAAGTAATAAAAGATGCTGATTATCGCTTAAGTGAAATATCGAACCTTTCTCAAGGTATTCAGTTAAAAGAACATCAAAAAGAAGGGGTTGCTTGGTTGCAAACCTTATCAAAAGCACCTTATAATTTGCCAGGTGTATTGTTGGCAGATGATATGGGCTTGGGGAAAACCATTCAAGTTTTATATTTTATGGAATGGTATTTTCAAAATGGAAATACAAAACCTAATTTGGTGATAGCACCTGTTTCTTTATTGGAAAATTGGGAGCAAGAACATAAAAAGTTTTTTAAAGATTCTGATATAGAAATTAAATTGTTGTGGGGTAATAATGTTAAAAATTACGTTTACATAAACGACAAAGAGTTAACCATAAAAAGTTTAAGTACACCAGGTTTGTATTTAACAACTTATGAAACGCTCAGAAGACATCAAATACCATTTGCAATGGTAAATTGGGGGATTGTAGCTTTAGATGAAGCGCAAAGAGTTAAAACCCCAGGTACTTTAGTTACTAACGCCGCAAAAGCCTTAAAAGCACATTTTAAAATAGCAATGACAGGAACTCCTGTAGAAAACTCTTTAGTTGATTTATGGTGTATTATGGATTTTTGTAACCCTGGTTTATTATTAGATGCTAGATCTTTTACAAAAGAATATGTAAAACCATTAAATGATAAAAATACAGATTTCGAAGAACATTCAAAAAAATTAAGAGCAAAAATAGGGGAAGCTTTTATGAGGCGCATGAAGGTTGATGTTGCCAAAGATTTACCTACAATAACACCAGTTGAAGCTAGAACACATGCACAAAAAATGCCTGTAGTACAGTACAAAGCTTACGTAAACGAGTTAAGAAATATTGAAAATATAAAAAAATCAGGAAATAGCGGAGCTGCTATTTTACAAGGTATTTTAAATTTAAAATCTATTTCAGACCATCCATTTCTTAAATCTGACGATTTAGTAACTTTAAATATAGAAGAAGTTGTTAGTTCTTCTGCTAAATTAATAAAAACAGTTACTCTTATAAAGGCAATTAAAGAACGTAAAGAGAAAGTAATTGTATTTACAGATAATAAGAAAATGCAAAGAGTTTTGAGGCGAGTTTTTTTAGAAATATATAATATGAATGTTCCAATCATAAATGGCGACACACCGTCAAGTTCAAATAATGCAAGTCTTAAAAACGGGAAATTATCACGTCAGCAAGAAGTAGATAAGTTTCAAAATCAAATCGGTTTTAATATAATTGTTATGTCACCAATTGCAGCAGGTTTTGGATTAAATATTACCGGAGCAAATCATGTGATTCATTATACTAGACATTGGAATCCTGCTAAAGAAAATCAAGCAACAGATAGAGCATATCGCATAGGGCAAACAAAACCGGTACATGTATATTACCCAATGGCTATTGCTCCAAATGAAGAATTAAAAACATTTGATATTATTTTAAATACATTATTAGAAAATAAATCGCAATTAGCTTCTAATACATTGTTTCCTTCAGAACAAATAAAAATTAATAAGGATGAGTTTTTAGATGCTTTTCTCTGAAAAAATAAATATGAAAGATATATCAAAATTAGAAAAGATAAACCCAAATGACCTAAATTTAAAAATGATAGTTCCCAAAGAAAAGGGTATCTATTTTTGGATTGAAAGCGATACAGAAAAATTAATGTATATTGGAAAAGCATCAAGTAAAAAAGGTTTATATAACCGCATTATAAATCAGCATTTAAGACCAACATATATAGAATACAGAGAAAATAAAGGACGTAATCAAATAATGGATGCTTATCAAATACAGCATGCCATCATAAGAGAACGTGATGGTGCTAAAGGTATAGATCAAAGTTCATTTAGAAGAAGTGTTGGTAGTGCTTTTAATATTAAGCCTGGTATTCACACAGTAAATTATATAAAAGAAAATTTTTATTTAAAATTTTTTATGATTGAGAATGAAGATGAGATAAAAACCATTGAAAAAGAGATGATAATAAACCTAAAACCATTATTAAACAAAGAACATAACAATTAATCCCTATGAGTATAAATAAAATAAGTGTCGAAAATTTTAGAGTTTTTAAAGAAAAAACGACTTTTCAACTTAAACCGATTACTATTTTAACGGGTCCTAATAATTCTGGTAAAAGCTCTCTTTTAAAATTAATCAACTTACTATATAGTAGTTTTGATAAAAATAATAGCACCAATGAGCTTCTATTTAATAGCGGCAACCATAATTTAGGAACATTTGATAATGCTATAACAAGAAATAGTGAAAATGACTTTATCAAAATTGAATTTGATTTTCCTCTAGATTATTTTGACGAAACTTTTAAGCTTGAATTAGAATATAAAAAATTTGAAGAGAACGGAATTATCAAATCGTTCAAAATATTTAACGACAATAGGGATTTATTTGTGTTAAAAGATTTGCATTTTTCTTATCATGATGTCTCTGATATTGATTTTTCTTTTAGTCTCGATTTAGCCTATGTAAAACAGACTATTAAACAGCATACTATTTGTAGAGATATTAATAATTACAATGAAAGTGTTAGGTTAGAATATAAAAAATATTTAGGAAAACTTGGTATTGCAAATATTAGTGAATTTGACGATAAGAACGAATTTAATGATGTTAGAATTAAATTAAAATATGGAGTTGAGAATGATGCTCTACCACTGCCAATAGATTTATTTTCAAAAAAACATTTTTTTGAAGAATACAAAAAAATAGAAAGTAAAAGTTTCCAACTGGGGGACTATTACTCAAAAGACGATGAATTAATAAGCGACTCTAAAATAGACCAGACAGAAAATGAATTATTTAATATTGGATTTTCCGATATGAATTACGGTTTTAAAATTAAGAATAGCGATTTCTTTACTGATATATTTTTTGAAAGTTGGACTGAAGAAGAGTTACATCGTTATATAGATGAAAATCAATACGTATTAGAAGAAAAATTTAATGTAAGTGATTTTTCAATACCAAAAATAAATGAGGAATATATAAATAAGTTTCTCATTCAAAACATAAACCAATCAATAAGAAAGACGAAGTTTTCTTTTAACATGTTTAGTTTTCTTTCAGCTACAAGAGGTAATAAAAAAAGAATACTTGAAAACACATCAAATAATGATTTGGATGAAATTGTAAAAGAGTTTATAAAATTAGATATTTTACAACAACACTATTATTTAGATGAGAATGGGAATAAAGTTTATAAGGATAATAAATCTACAAAGTTTTTAAAAAAAGCATTAAAAATTTTAAATATTAAGGGTGAAATCATTATTGAAAGAATACAAGGTGCTATTTCAATTATTTACATTAAACAAGATAATGATAAAATACCCTTAGCTGATTTAGGTTATGGATATTCTCAGGTAATACCAATATTACTTAAAATACTTACAGTGTATCGCAAAACAGAGATTAATAATACATGGTTCAATAATCCTTTTGATGTTGTTAGTTCTCTTGAATCTGATTTAGATATTAATAAACTTTTTCCAGCGACGCTTATTGTAGAAGAACCAGAAGCAAATTTACATCCTAACTTACAATCTAAACTAGCAGATATTTTTGTCTTGGCTAACAATACATTTGGTATAAAATTTATATTAGAAACGCACAGTGAATACCTTATTAGAAAACTGCAATACTTAACCGCGAAAAAAGAAATAGATTTGGATAGTTCAGTAATATATTACTTTAATGCTGATGAGTATGTGAACAATAAAGAACCAAGAGTAAAAGAAATTTTTATTAATGAAGATGGTGGTTTAACAGATTCTTTTGGTCCAGGTTTTTTCGATGAAGCTACCAAGTTACAGTTCGATTTAATTAAGTTAAACAAACAACAACTAAATTAATATGGAACTGTT
>JBNMNZ010000186.1:0-4295 GCA_051276605.1 Polaribacter sp.
CCCTCCTAAAGTAACTCCCTGAAAAATTTGCACATTATCTTTGATAATTGTGGTTTCTCCAATAACAATACCTGTTGCGTGATCTATAAAAAAGGAGTCTCCAATTTCTGCTCCTGGATGAATATCTGTGCCAGTTGTGCTGTGTGCAAACTCGCTCATCATTCTTGGTAAAATAGGAACTTTTAATTTCAATAACTGATGACTTAAACGATGCACGGCAATTGCGTAAAAGCCAGGATATGCTAAATAAACTTCTTCCAAACTTTTAGCAGCAGGATCGTTTTTTTCAGCAGCCGCTGCATCTAAATCTAATTTTAGTCTAATGGTAACAAAAGAATTTTCAAAATCATTCCAAAGATTCTCTCCATTTTCAATGGATAACCGTTCTAAAATTTTAAAAAAACTCGTTCTCGTTTGTTCCCCACTTTCAGACAGGTGATTTGCATCAAACAAATTGTTAATTAGTTGTTTTGTAAAGTTCCCTACAGCATCTCTTAAACACATACTGTAATTTTTAAACGCTACTATTTGTTCTATTTCTTTCATTTTTCACCCTTAGGTTTCTGGCGCTAGCGCTACTTCTAATCCATTCATTGCTGCTGTCATTTGTATTTGACAACCTAATCTACTGTTATCTTCCACATTAAAAGCCTCTGCTAACATCGCATCTTCGTCATCTGTCATTTCTGGCAATTGATGATCCGATTTTACGTAACATTGACAAGAAGCACACATTGCCATTCCACCGCAAACTCCAATGGTTCCTTCTTCTGCTAATTCGTATGATCGAACAACCTCCATTAGGTTCATAGCCATATCTGTGGGTGCTACAACATCATGTGTTACACCTTTTCTGTCTGTTATCTTAATATTGATGTCTTGCATCTATTTAGCTTTTATTAATATTGTCTGTAAAGTTACATAAACCTAACAAAAAACTTACTATTGTATCGCTTTAACAACCGCTTTTGGTGCTTCTTTTCTTGTTCCATCAAAACCATCTACACCTCCAACTGTTGTGTATTTCATTACATATTTTTTATTTGGAAAAATTCTTTTGTAGGCACTCTGACACATTAAAGTTGCTTCGTGAAAACCACATAAAATCAATTTCAATTTTCCTGGATAAGTGTTTACATCCCCTATTGCATAAACTCCAGGAATGTTGGTTTGATAATCTAAAGCGTTATCTACTTTAATAGCGTTTTTTTCTATTTCTAATCCCCAATTACCAATTGGACCTAATTTTGGGGATAAACCAAAAAGTGGAATAAAATGATCTACATCTACAATAAAAGCATCTTCACCTTTCTTTTCTACGGCAACTCCGGTAACTTTCTCTGTCCCTAAGATTCCTTTTACCTCTGCAGGAGTTATCATCCTTATTTTTCCAAGATTCTTTAGTTCTTGTACTTTTTCAACGGAATCTAAAGCGCCTCTAAATTCGTTTCTTCTGTGAATTAAAGTTACTTCAGCAGCAACATCCGAAAGAAAAACAGCCCAATCTAAAGCCGAATCTCCACCTCCAGAAATCACTACTTTTTTATCACGATACAATTCTGGTTCTTTAATTATATACTCAACACCCTTATCTTCAAAATCTACAATGTTCGGAATTAACGGTTTCCGTGGTTCAAAAGAGCCTAAACCACCTGCAATTGCAACAATTTTAGCATGGTGTTTTGTTCCTTTATTTGTCATTACAATAAAAGTACCATCATCTTGTTTATCGATCGTTTCTGCTCTTTCCCCTAATGTAAAACCAGGCTCAAACTGCTTAATTTGTTCTATTAGTTTCTGCGTTAAATCGCCTGCTAAAATCTCTGGATATGCGGGGATATCATAAATTGGTTTCTTCGGGTAAATCTCTGAACATTGTCCTCCTGGTTGCGGTAATGCATCAATCAAATGACATCTTAACTTTAATAAACCCGCTTCAAAAACTGTGAATAAACCTGTTGGACCTGCTCCAATAATTAATATATCTGTTGTAATCATATTATTTAATATTTGTCATTACGAGGAAAAATGACGAAGTAATCTCTATTTTAAATTAACAGATTGCTTCACTTTGTTCGCAATGACAGTTACTACTTTTTATTTCTCGACCAAACTTTTTGTAAACTCATTTAGTTTTTCTACTTTTTCCTCAAAGTTTCCTTTGATCGTTTTTCTATATTCGTTTAAATTTTTGACCAAATCATCGATATTTTCTGGAAGTACATCCTCAAAAAATTGACGCAATCTTTTGGCTGTTGTTGGCGATTTTCCGTTTGTAGAAATGGCTACTTTTACATTTCCTTTGGTTACAATTCCTCCCATATAGAAATCACAATACGGTGGATTATCAGCAACATTTACTAAAATACTTCGTTTTCTACAATGACTATAAACAGTCTCATTTACCTCAGTAATATCTGTTGTTGCGACAACAATATGTTTTCCTTTTAAGTAACGTCTGCTGTATTTTTTATTTATAAGGGTTACATTTCCTTCCTTTGCCAGGGCTTTTGTACCTTCTCTAAACATTGGTGAAACCATCGTTACATTTGCATCTGGACTTGATTTTAACAAGAATGTCAACTTTTCCTCAGCAACGAAACCACCTCCAATAATTAAGACCTGTAGGTTTTTCGTTTTTAAAAAAATAGGATATAAATCATTTCTTTCCATAAAACTATTCTTTTAACTCATTTACATATTGTTCTTGAATCTCTAAAATTACTTGCCGATGTTTTACAACTTCACCAAACACAATAATTGCAGGATTTTCTAATTCCTTTTCGTGCACAATATTCTCAATGGTATCTACGGTTCCGATTCCTATTCTTTCTTTGGATGTTGTTCCCTCTTGAATGATTGCAACAGGCAAATCATTTTTACCTTGCGCTTGAAATAATTTTACAATTTGAGGCAATTTACTCATCCCCATTAAAACGACCACGGTTGCATTAGACTTTGCAGCCAACTCAATATCCGAAGAAATTTTATGTTCTTTTGTCGTTCCTGTAATTACCCAAAAACTTTCTGCACTTCCACGTTTTGTTAAAGGTATATTTTGAGATGCGGCTACCGCTAATGATGATGAAATTCCGGGTACAACTGCTGTTTCTATTCCAAAACTTGCGGCAAACTCCATTTCTTCTGCACCTCTACCAAAAATAAAAGGATCGCCACCTTTTAAACGGACTACATGTCCGTGCGTTTCTGCCCTTGACACAATTAAATCGTTAATTTGTTCTTGCTGATAGGTATAACAACCTCGGCGTTTTCCAACAAAAATAATTTCTGCATTCGGATTTATAAAGTCCAACAATTCTTCATTTACCAAGGCATCGTATAAAACCACATCCGCAGTTTTTAAAACTTTAATCGCTTTTACAGTGATTAAATCTACATCGCCAGGACCTGCACCAACGACTGTTAATTTTGGAGTTTTATACATGACTAAGGGTTGTTTTTCGATGCGCATCTATCTTTTGATAAAATGATTTTGAGTCCTTTAAATATTTTTGTGCGAATGCTTTTGTTGGATTTTCGTGCTTCATTTGATACACCAAACCTTCAAAAGAACTTTCTAATTCCACTATTTTGGAAGCCACAAAGTGTTCTTGGAAACTCGTAATAATGCCTGCTTGTGTATTTGTCTTTACATCTTCAGAAATTAATAATGCTTTTGCAGTATTTACGAAAACTGTATATGCGTAATAAATGCTATCTGAAAACTGATTTTCTTTCAACGCCTCTTCAGCGCTCATAATTTTTTCTTCACTTTCAAATAAAAGGGTCGCTATTAAATCAATAACCACTCCGGCACATTCTCCAACACCAATTGCTTTTACGTAGTTTTCTGAATGCCCCCAGTCTATAAAATCGCTTGGTTCTAAATTTGTCGTATCCGATAGCACTTTTAACAAATCATAGAAATAAGTTTTTCCTTGTCTGTCATAATATTCTAGGAAATTTTCTTCTTTTTGCTGATTTTTCTCAATATCATTTAGTAAAAGACGTAAAGATTCTGGACCTCTTTTACTTGGTATTTTTAATAATTTATCAGAAAAACGACCATTCCCATCGCCTAAAATTCCGCCACCTATTAAAACTTGTAATGCTGGCGCTTGTAAATTACCTACTTTAAGAGACATCCCTTGAAAACCAATGTGTGCCATATTATGTTGCCCACAAGCATTCATACAACCACTAATTTTTATAGCAATTTCTTTGTTATTTAAGTACTGAGGATACTCTTCTTCCAGCACTTTTTCTAACACAACTGCAATTCCTGTACTGCTAGA
>JBNMNZ010000187.1:0-4294 GCA_051276605.1 Polaribacter sp.
GTGATTTTTTCATCACTTTTAAATCGAAACCCGCTGAGAAAATTCCATTTTGTCCCGTAAGTATTACCACTTTATTTTCTTGTTCAGCTTTGTCTAAACTGGCATTTAACCCTTCAATTACTTCATGGGAAATAGCATTTGCTTTTCCGTTTTTAATCGTAATAATTGCGTAATTCTCTTCTGATTGATAACTAACTACTTCATTCATTATTTTAATTTTATATAAATTTAACGAGATACATTCCTGCGAAAACTGCTAAAAACCCAACTACAAAACTGGCAATAGTATAGAATGCAAAAGAAGTAAAATCTCCTGATTTTAAAAAGATATGGTTTTCATAAGCAAAAGTTGAAAATGTTGTAAATCCGCCACAAAAACCTGTTGCTAATAACAATGTACTATTTTGACTTAAAGCATCATTTTTTGCAGCATATCCAAGAATAAAACCTATTAGTAAGCTTCCTAAAACATTGGCTACAAAAGTCCCGTAAGGAATTTCATTTTCAGAATTGTTTAACCATTTTCCGAGTACAAAACGTAAAACACTACCAAATCCACCACCAATAAAAACAAGTAATAAATTTTTCATTATAATTTTATATCTTCTACATCCACCCAATTTTTCTTTTGTGTAACGGTACCTTTATTTAAAATGATCACTCCTGGGTTTGCTCTAATCATCGTTTTCAAGGTTGTTTCATCACAAAACAAAAAGTCGAAAGGTAAATTGTATTTTTCTTTAGCTATCAATAAATCATCCGTAAATGAGGCTGAAACACCATACACAGTATATCCTTTTTTGGTTGCTTTTGTCGTGATTTCTTTAATTGCTGGAAATCCTTTTACATCTGTTTTATCCAAATTATAAACAATTACTAGCATTACTTTTTCTTTCTTTAACAACTCTGGTGCTAAATCTGCTTGTGCATCCTCTAACATAAAATCGTGAACTGGAGGAATACTTCCATCTTCAGGGTATTCCATTCCTTCAGAAATATTCTTGCCAATTGCATATGCTCTAAAATCGATCATTGGCAAATGCGTTAGCACGTGCTGAACGATAAACATAAAACCTGCCAAAGAAACGAAGGTAATTAATTTTGGGATTTTTCCGTTAAAAATGGGTTTAATGAGTTTAACTTTCATCAATAAAATGATAATTAACGCAATTAAAATAACATTTTTATAGAAAGTCTCCCAAGTCGATAATTTTATCGCATCACCAAAACAACCACAATCTGTAACTTTATTATAATATGCTGAATACCAAGTTAAAAACAAGAAAACGAGTGTTAATAAAAACAAACTCCAAACTGTAAACTTTGGTTTGTAGCCGATTAAAATCATAACTCCTAATAATATTTCTGCAACAATTAATAGAATTGCAAAAGGCAATGCATACGGAATTAAAAACTCCATATTTAAAACATCCGCAGAAAAGTATTCTTGAAACTTATATTTAGAACCTATTGGGTCTACCAGTTTTACAAAGCCTGAAAATATAAATAAGGCTCCTACTACTATTCTTGAAATTTGGGTGATGAGATTTTGTATCATTTTATATGCAAATAATTATGTTCTTCAATATATTTATATCTCTGTGATAGCATTTTTAAAACTACTCGATAAATTTATTCCTCGTAATTTTAATAAAAAATCTAAACAATAAAGAGATGACCTTTTTACTTTGCGCCTTTACAACTCTTTTCAGAACAGCTTATAAAAAGTAAAACAGCAAATAAAAAAATCAGTTTTTTCATAAACTTACTTTAAAAACTTATCAATACATTTAAATAGATTGCTTCGTTCCTCGCAATGACGATTTCTAACTTTGTAACTTTGCTACTTTTCCCCTTTGAAACTTTGTGCCTTTTTTTTTAAAAACTTTGTAACTTTTTTCACCCTAAATGAATCATCGCAAAAACAGCATAATTAATCATGTCTTGATAGTTCGCATCTATACCTTCAGAAACTATTGTTTTTCCTTTATTGTCCTCAATTTGTTTGACGCGTAATAGTTTTTGTAAAATTAAATCTGTTAAACTAGAAACACGCATTTCTCGCCAAGCCTCGCCATAATCATGGTTTTTATCCATCATTAATTCTTTGGTCATCTTACTGTGTTTATCGTACAGAATGGTTGCAGCTTCAGTATTTAAATCAGGGTTTTCAACAACACCTTTTTCTAACTGAATCAACGCCATTATAGAATAATTAATAATACCAATAAACTCAGGTTTTACTCCTTCATCTATTTTTCGTACCTCATTTTCTTGTAACTGACGAATTCTTTGTGCCTTAATAAATATCTGATCTGTTAAAGAAGGTAAACGTAAAATACGCCAAGCACTTCCATAATCAGACATTTTTTTGATAAATAAACTTCTGCAATCTTCAATTACAGCATCATATTCTTTTGAGGTATCTTGCATTTTTTCGAAAAACTATTTATTCAAAAATAATCATAGACTGATTTATTTTTAAAGAATTATTGAACTCTTTGTAAAAGTAGTAAATACAATATACTTAGTCTTTATTTTTTTGCTTTTTTACACTTTCTTAAAAGCAATTCATTTATTTTTACGATGAATTAATCAACTTATTAAAGATGAAGAAGATTGTTGTTTTTTGTGGCTCAAGTTTAGGGTTTAATCCTATTTACAAAGAGGCTGCTATTGAACTTGGAAATTATTTTGCGAATAAAAATATTGGGTTGATTTATGGAGGAGGAAAAATAGGAATGATGGGTATGCTATCTGACACTATTCTTACTAAAGAGGGTGATGTTATTGGAGTAATTCCTAAATTATTAGAAAAAGAAGAAGTTATTCATTCTGGAGTTGAAGAAATGATTGTTTGTAAAAACATGAGTGAACGTAAGGTAATTATGAGCAAACTGGCAGATGGTTATATTACACTTCCAGGAGGTTTTGGTACTTTAGACGAGCTTTTTGAAGTACTTACTTTAGGTCAATTACATATTGAACAAAAACCTATCGGACTTTTAAATGTAAATGGTTTTTTTGATGCAATTTTACTTCAATTAGATAAAATGGTGGAAGAAGGATATTTAAAACAAACGAATAGAGATCTATTATTAATTGGCAACTCCGTCCATGAATTACTAAATAAAATGAGCAATTACAAAGCACCAAAAATTACACATGTAATCAATAAAGTCGTAAGTTAATGACCATAAATTGCAACCAAAATTTAGTAGACTTATCATCCCCAAAAGTAATGGGAATTTTAAATATTACTCCTGATTCTTTTTTTGATGGAGGAAAATATAAAAACGAAACTGAAATTCTTAGTCAAGTTCAAAAAATGCTTTTTGAAGGGGCAACTTTTATTGATGTTGGTGCATATTCTTCAAAACCAGGAGCAACACATATTTCTGAAAACGAAGAACTACAAAGAATTGTGCCCGTAATAAAATTACTGATAAAGAATTTTCCTGATATCATTATTTCGGTAGATACTTTTAGAAGTTCCGTAGCGAGAGAAACCATTAATGCTGGAGCAGCAATTATCAATGATATTTCTGGGGGTAAAATAGATGAAAAAATGTTTGAAACTGTTGCAAATTTAAAAGTTCCTTATATTTTAATGCACATGTTAGGCACACCTCAAAACATGCAACTAAATCCTGTTTATAAAGATGTTACACAAGAAATTATTTCGTTTTTTGCAGAACAAATTTTTAAATTGCATCAACTAAAACTTAATGACATTATTATTGATGTTGGTTTTGGCTTCGGAAAAACAAACAACCATAATTTTGAAATCTTAAAGAATCTATCACTTTTTAAAAGTTTAGATGCGCCTATTTTAGCAGGAATTTCACGTAAATCGATGTTGTATAAAACGTTGGATATTTCTGCGCAAGAAGCTTTAAATGCCACGACTTCTGCAAATACAATTGCCCTTTTAAATGGCGCTAGTATCCTTAGAGTTCACGATGTAAAAGAAGCTGTAGAAGCTGTGAAAATTGTGAATCAACTTTCTTATTAGAAGCTATTTCCTGCTTTACACTATATCCTTTTTTCACGAAAAATGAAAAAAAGGATGCCGTTTCAATCAGGGCTAAACTTATTTACTTGCTAATTGCCTTAATTAAAGATCTATATAGCATCTAAATACTCCTGTCAATCCTTCAAAGGAATGAATCCATAAAACTCAAAAATAGATTTCTACATTCGCTAGAATTACAACACTCAAAAAAATAGTCAATCTTTTTTGGCATTCTTTTTGTAAAATAAATGTGAACACCAAGAGTCAACTTATCTAAAC
>JBNMNZ010000188.1:0-4287 GCA_051276605.1 Polaribacter sp.
AGAAGACAAGAAAAAATATAAGACTGAAATAAAAGCATCTACAGAAATTATAAAAAAAATTGATACTTTAATAGCCCTCTATTTAGGAAAAGTTGATAAAAGACAAGGAATAACTAGAAATCCTGAGATTACTGTAAATAATCGTTTTGGAACTGCAAGTTATTATGTTCGTTCACGTTTTGGAGAACAAACAGCCACAGAAACTGTATTGATGAATCAGTTTAAAGAAACATTTAAACAAGCTGTTTCTGAGACCAATTTGTTCTTTGAAAAAAATTGGTTAACTTACAAATCCTCTACAGAGAAAATAAAAATCTCACCATTTAAAAAAATTAACCAATTTTAAATCAACTAATTATGAAAAAATTATTTTTACTATTTTCAATGGCTATTATCGCTTTTGGATGCAAAACAGATCAACCAAAATCAGTAGATATTGCAAAAACATTAAAGCAATATTCTATTGAACAAATGCTGGACAACGAAAGTGTTTTTGGAGGAAGCTTTTCTACCGACAAATCAAAATTATTAGTAACTAGTAATCGTTCAGGAATTTACAACATGTATTCTGTCTCTGCAATTGATGGGACTTTTACACCTATTTCAACATCTGATAGCACATCAGTTTGGGCAACTTCTTATTTTCCTAATGATGATAGAATACTTTTTAATATGGATAATAATGGAGATGAAATTGATCATCTTTTTGTAAAAAATATCGATGGTACGATTAAAGATTTAACGACTGATAAAGGAGCAAAAGCAGGGTTTTATGGATGGTCAAAAGATCAAAAAAGTTTCTTTTTTGCTTCTAATAAAAGAGACAAACGTTTTATGGATGTGTATGAAATGGAAATTGAGAACTTTACTTCAAAACTGATTTATGAAAATAAAGAAGGGTATGATGTTTCAGAAATTTCAAATGACAAAAATATACTTGCACTAAGTAAAACTGTAAATACAAATGATAGCGATTTGTTTTTGTTTGATAGAACGACTAAAAAGACCACAAAAATTAATAAACAAAATAGTGCAAATTCAGCTGAAGATTTCTCATTAGATGATTCAGAATTTTATTATACAACAGATACTGCTGGAGAATTTTCTAGTTTAATGAAATATAATATCAATAGTGAAGAAAGTGAAAAAGTACTACAAAAAAATTGGGATATAAGAGGTAGTTATTTTACTAATAATGGAAAATACAGAATAACGTTTATTAACGAAGACGCAAAAAATGTTATTGAAATTTTTGATGTTGCTGCTGGTAAAAATATAACGTTACCAAACGTAGATGGTAAAAGTATTACCAATGTAGGTTTCTCTAGAGATGAAACTAAAATGCGTTTTTATGCTGGTGGTTCTCATACACCATCAAACTTATATATTTATGATTTAGAAACAGAAACGCAAACACAATTATCAGACGTTTTAAATAAAGAAATAGATGCTTCTCATTTAGTAAATGCAAAAGTAATTCGCTACCCGTCTTTTGATGGTGTTACAATTCCTGCAATTTATTACTTACCACATCAAGCATCCGCAGACAATAAAGTGCCTGCATTAGTTAGAGTTCATGGAGGTCCAGGTGGTCAATCTCGTCAAAACTTTTCTTCTGATATTCAATATTTAGTAAATCATGGGTATGCAGTTTTAGCTGTAAACAATAGAGGAAGTAGTGGCTATGGAAAAACTTTTTATCAAATGGATGATTTAAATCACGGAGAAAAAGATTTACAAGATTGTGTAGAAGGAAAAAATTGGTTGGCAAGTCAACCAGAAATTGATGGTAATAGAATTGGAATTATGGGTGGTTCTTATGGTGGTTTCATGACAATGGCTGCATTAACTTTCACTCCAGAAGAATTTGCTATCGGTGTAAATTTATTTGGAGTTACAAATTGGTTAAGAACATTAAAAAGCATTCCTCCTTATTGGGAATCACAAAGAAAGGCATTATACAAAGAATTAGGAGATCCTTTTACATTAGATTCTGTTCGTTTAAAAAAGATTTCTCCTTTATTTCATACAGACAAAGTAACCAAACCCTTAATGGTATTACAAGGTTCTAAAGACCCTAGAGTTTTGCAAGTAGAATCTGATGAAATTGTCGCAGGAGTAAAGAAGAATGGAGTTCATGTTGAATATGTTTTGTTTGATGATGAAGGTCATGGTTTTAGAAAAAAGAAAAATCAGATTGAATCTAACAGTAGAATTTTAAACTTTTTAGACACATATTTAAAGAAAGAAGCACCATTAAAAAAGGACGAACTTTAAAAAATATTCCACCAAAATAAAATGTGAAGAAAATAGGTATTATTTTGTGCTTGCGTCTTTTATGCTTTAAGATTCAAGCACAAAATTTTGCTCAAAAAAATTCAAGAACTTGTTATATGTATTATGGATCTGATAAATTTTAAATTAAAAACTATGGCTCATTTTAGATATTTAGAAGTTGCTAGTGAGTTTTAATAAGAGATTACAATTAAGAATTATTTTAAACACAAATCATACTAAAAAAACAAACATATAATGACTGAACCAATTTTCACAAATGATGCCATCGTTTTGGGTATTTTAATGCTTTCTTTAGGATTTGTCTTTTACACAGAAAATATAAAATCTGGCTTTTGGCAAAAATTTTACAAAATTGTACCCGGTTTATTTATGGCTTATTTTATTCCTGCCTTGTTTACAACTTTTGGAGTTATATCCCCTGAATGGGAAATAACAAATACTGTTGGAGAAACGGTTAGTAAAAACTCTCAATTGTATTATGTTTCTAGTCGGTTTCTGTTACCCGCAGCTTTGGTTCTAATGACTTTGAGTATCGATTTAAAAGCAATTTTTAACCTAGGTTCTAAAGCATTAATAATGTTTTTTACAGGGACTATTGGAATTATAATTGGTGGACCAATTGCAATATTATTAATCTCGATTTTCTCCCCAGAAACAGTTGGGGGGGCAGATTTTGATGCAGTTTGGAGAGGACTTTCTACATTAGCTGGAAGTTGGATTGGCGGTGGCGCAAACCAAACTGCCATGTTAGAAATTTATCAATACAATCCTCAAAAATACGGAGGAATGGTGTTTGTAGATATCGTTATTGCCAATATTTGGATGGCTATATTATTAATAGGAATTGGTAAAAAAGATAAAATTAATAAATGGCTTGGTGCAGACACTTCTGCTATTGAAGAATTAAAAGAAAAAGTGTCACAATTTTCTAAAAAAGTAAAAAGAAACCCTTCATTAACAGATTTAATGATTATGCTAGCAATAGCATTTGGAACCGTTGGTTTTGGTCATTTTGCAGCAGCTTATTTAAGTTCGTTTTTTAATGATTTAGTAGTAAGTATTGAGTCTGAAACTTGGAGAAATATCTTTACTTTCTTAGGTTCTGGTTTCTTTTGGTTAATTAGTATTTCTACTATTATTGCCATCATCTTATCGTTTACAAAAGCAAAAAATTATGAAGGTGCCGGTGCTAGTAAATTAGGAAGTGTTTTTATTTACATTTTAGTAGCAACTATTGGTATGAAAATGGATTTAGCCATGATTTTTGATAATTTAGGTTTAATTGCTATTGGTGCTGTTTGGATGACAATTCATGCAGGGTTATTAATATTAGTAGCAAAATTAATAAAGGCTCCTTATTTCTTTTTAGCCGTTGGAAGTCAAGCAAATGTTGGTGGAGCAGCTTCTGCCCCAATTGTTGCACAAGCATTTCATCCGTCGTTAGCAACTGTAGGTGTTTTATTAGCCGTTTTTGGTTACGCTATTGGAACAGTAGGCGCAATTTTATGTACAATTTTAATGGAAATATCAGCAACTTTATAAAAAAAATAGCATATTTGCATTCCATAATTTTAATCAAAATGAAAAAAATCACCGCTATTTTAGCTTTATCAATCATCCTTTTTTCTTGTTCTTCTAAAAAGGAAGGAAATATGATAATACAAGGACAAATTAAAGGTCTTAAAAAAGGAACTTTATATCTTCAAAAAATGAACGACACTTTACTAGTTTCTGTAGATTCTGTTGCTTTATTAGGTAAAGACACTTTTAAGTTAACAGATAATGTAGATTCACCTGTTTTGTATTATTTAACCTTTGATGGAAATACAACAGACAAAAGAATATTATTTTTTGGAGAAAGCGGAACTATCACAATTAATGACAAAGTTGAAGGTTTTGGTTATGCTCCAGAAATTACAGGTTCTAAAAATCAAGCAATTTTAGATAAATACAATGCTATTAGTAAAAGGTTTCAAAATCAGCGTTTAG
>JBNMNZ010000189.1:0-4257 GCA_051276605.1 Polaribacter sp.
CAGGCCCAAAAAAGGAAAATCTGAGAGGGTTTATTCTATAAAAGCCAATACCTATAATGTAGATGAGAATGGACAAGTTACTAAAGATAAGCTTTCTAAAAAAAATATTTTTGATGAAACTGTGAGTGAATTTAGGCATATTAAGAAAGTCACAATGCCTAATGTTAAAGAAGGTTCTGTAATCGAATTAAAATATACAGTGACTTCCCCTTATTATACAGTTATAGACGAGATAAATTATCAATTTAATATTCCTGTGAAAAAGTTTTACGCCAACATTGAAACCCCAGAATGGCTTACCTTTAAAAAGGTAAATAGAGGTTATTATTTAATTACCCCAAAAGAAACAAAAAGAAATGGTTCTATAACTTTTAGAGATAAAGTAAGAACTACAACTAAAAAAAATTCTGGTCCCGGAGCTTCAACTGTAAATAGTGCTTGGCAGTCAAGTAAAAGAGATTTAACTTACAATAAATCTGTATACGAAGCAGAAAACATACCTCCTTTAAAAGATAATGAACCTTATGTTAGTAGTATTAGTAGTTATAGAGGTGGTGTTAAATATGAAATCGCAGGAACAAGATTTCCTAATTCCACAGTAGAAAGTTTTTCTAATACTTGGCAAGATGTAAGTAAACAAATTTATAAATCTTCTAATTTTGGAGGAGAATTAGAAAAAGATAGTTATTTTAAAGAAGATTTAGCACCAATTTTAGCTGAGGCAAAAACAAGGGATGAAAAAATAATGGCCGTTCTGCAGTTTGTAAAATCTAAAGTAAAATGGAATAATTACTTTGGGAAATCTACAAATAAAGGAGTAAAGAAAGCCTACAAAGATGGTATTGGTAATTCTGCTGAAATAAACTTAATGTTAACTTCAATGTTGCGTTTTGCTGGCTTAGAGGCAAACCCAGTTTTGGTAAGTACAAGCTCAAATGGTATTCCTTTGTTTCCAACACTAAATGGTTTTAATTATGTGATTTCTATAGTAGATCTTCCGGGAAATACGTTCTTGCTTTTAGATGCGACAGAACCTTATAGTTTGCCCAATATTTTGCCTACAAGAGCATTAAACTGGAATGGTAGAAAAGTAACCAAAAGTGGCGCTTCTTCATGGGTGCAATTAACATCTTCTATATTAGCAACAGAAGATGATAATGTAAACATAAAAATTTCTGAAGATTTAGAAGTAGAAGGTTTAGTAAGAATTAAATATGATAATTTAAAGGCTTTAAATTACAGAAGTAGAAATAACCATATAAAAGAAGAAATTATAAAAGCAAATTTAGAGGAAGAATTTAAGATTGAAATTGAAAATTTTAAGATTGCAAATAAAAATAAAATTTCACAACCAATTTCTGTAATGGCAAAATTTAGTTCAGAAGATTTAATTGAAGAAATTAATGATAAACTATATATAAATCCGTTATTATTTTATGCGCAAAAAACCAACCCGTTTAAGTTAGAAGAAAGAAAATTTCCTGTAGATTTTTCTACACCATGGAAAGACAAACACTCTGTTTCTATACAAATACCAGAAGGTTATAAAGTTGAATCTCTACCAGCACCAATGGCTATAGGTTTGCCAGATAATTTAGGTGTTTTTAAATATCAAGTAAAGCAAGCTGGGGCTAAGATTATAACAGTTTCTCTTTTACAATTTAATTCCGCTTTGATTGGCGCAAAAAATTATAAAACACTTAAACTCTTTTATGGAGATTTAGTAAAAAAACAATCAGAAAAAATAGTGTTAGTAAAGCAATAAACTACAAACCCAAAACGAAAGTTTTGGGGTTTATTTTTTATAATCGTATCGCTGTAGTATTTTTCACTTCTTCAATCGCAAAAGTACTATGAGTGCTGCCAATATGTTTTATAGCTGTTAACTTTGTAACCATAAAGTTTCTGTATTCGTCCATGTCTTTTACATAGATTTTTAAGATGTAGTCATAATCTCCACTTACGTGAAAACATTCAGAGACTTCTTCCAGTTTTAGAATTTCACGCTCAAACGTAGTTACATATTCTTTAGAATGTTGAATTAATTTTACATGACAAAAAACCAAAAAAGACTTTTCAATTTTATGTTTGTTGATGATCGCAACATACTTGTTAATTACCTTTTGATTTTCTAATTTCTTAATACGCTCATAGATAGCCGTTACAGATAAATTGAGTTGTAAAGACAACTGTTTTGTAGTCTGTTTGCTATCATTTTGTAATAAATTGATCAGTTTCTTATCTGTAGAGTCTAAATGCATATTAAAATTTTTCTAAATAATGATTTATAATGATTGATTATTAGTTTTTAAAACTAATAATTAAATCAAATTTAGAAAAATAATCTATATTTTTTCATTTATATTGATTTAATTCCTATGTTATTTAAATTTGTGTAAAAATAAAACTAATAGTTATGAGCTTTAATCCAGCAGATAATATTCAAGATTTACAATATTTTGGCGAATTCGGTGGTGTAAACCCATCAATTTCAGATTCTTCAACGTATACTTTTATTTCTGCAAAAACCATGTTCGATACTTTTGAAGGAAATACAGATGGTTGTTATTTATATTCCCGTCATTCTACACCTTCAAATTTATATTTAGGGGAAGCTCTGGCAGCAATGGAAGGTACAGAAACAGCAAATGTTTCAGCTTCAGGCATGGGCGCAATTACACCTGTTTTATTGCAGTTAGTCAGTGCTGGTGAGCACATTGTTTCAAGTAGAACTATTTACGGAGGAACCTACGCTTTCTTAAAAAACTTTATTCCAAGATTAGGAATAGAAACCACTTTTGTAGACATCACTAAATTAGATGTCGTGGAAGCTGCAATTACAGACAAGACTAAGGTCTTGTATTGTGAATCTGTGAGTAATCCGCTTTTAGAAGTTGCAGATATTAAAGGTTTATCAGCCTTAGCTAAAAAATATAATTTAAAATTAGTCGTAGATAATACGTTTTCTCCGCTTTCAATTTCACCAGTAAAATTTGGCGCAGATGTAGTTTGCCATAGTTTAACAAAGTTTATAAACGGATCTTCAGATAGTGTCGGTGGTGTAGTTTGTGGTACTCAAGAATTTATCAATGATTTGCGAAATGTAAATGATGGTGCAAGTATGCTGTTGGGTTCTACAATGGATAGTTTAAGAGCTTCCTCCATCCTAAAAAATATGAGAACGTTACATATTAGAATGAAACAACACAGTTTTAACGCTGCTTTTTTAGCTGATAAATTTGAAGCAGATGGATTAAAAACGGTCTATCCTGGATTAAAAAAGCACCCTTCTCATGAGCTTTTTAAATCGATGATGAATACCGAATATGGTTTTGGAGGCATGTTAACTTTAGATGCTGGTTCTTTAGAAAAAGCAAATGCATTAATGGAGTTAATGCAACATAAAAACATAGGGTATTTAGCCGTAAGTTTAGGTTTTTATAAGACCTTATTTTCTGCTCCTGGATCCTCTACATCATCAGAAATACCAGAAGATGAGCAAAAAGAAATGGGACTTTCTGATGGATTAATTCGTTTTTCTATTGGTTTAGATAATGACATATCAAGAACCTATGAGATGATGAAATCTTGTATGAAAGAAGTTGGTGTTTTGTAAAATAAATTTTTTAAGGCAAAATGTCATTTCAATAGAGAATTATGGATGACGAGAAATCTCAATAATAAATGTATATATTTTAAGATTCCTAGATTGTTCAAAAAGTTTATTTCTGAATGACATTCTTGTGATTAAATCCCTTTTAAGCGTTCTAAAAACAAACTAAAATCTTCTTTAGTTGGAGGGCTTCCGTTAAAAGGTAAAATGTCCCATTCATCATTTTTAAAGGAAACTGTAAAATTAAAGACAGAGGTATTTATATCATCAGGGTTTAACATCGGGTATCTTAAATCAACATACTTATAAGTGCCTGTTTTTTCCTTTTTAGATACGTTGTAGTAATTGTTACTAAACCAAGCTAAGGTTTCTAGATTATTATCTGTCATATCGATTAAATTATGATTTTTTTCAACAGTCATAATCTTTTCTGAAATTGAATTTTCATCAAACAAAGAATAAAACGCTAAATGATAATTTTTGTCAGTCTCAGCTACAGCATACCACAAAATATTATTTAATATGGTCGGCTGTACAGAAAATCGATTGTAAGAAATTCCTGCTTTCTCAAAGGATTTTTTAAACACAGTATCTATATAAAATTTATTGATGATTGTAAAAACCATATAGGCAGAGCTGATGTA
>JBNMNZ010000190.1:0-4254 GCA_051276605.1 Polaribacter sp.
CCCATAGGGAGTTTACTTTCTATATTTTCCGCATCCTCAAAAACGCTAAAACCGCCATTATCTAAAGGTATCATCTCTGGAACAGAAAAAAGTCTAATTTGCTGCTTCTCGCGTTCTGTAAAAACCACAATATCAGTAGTTAAGGTGTCATTCATTCGAAAACCGTACCCCACATCAACATTATTAGGCCTTTTGATATTTCTGATCGTTTTATCCTCAAGAATGTTACCTTCTAAATCGAAAGCATAAATAGCTCCGTTCGTTTCTTTGTCTGTGCCAAAAACAATACTTTTTGATGGATCTGTTGGATGTACCCAAATTGCAGGATCATCGGTATCATTCAATGTTTTTACTGTAATTATATCTGGCTTTATTTGGGGTAACTTACTTTTCCCTTCGCAAGAAAATAATAAGAACACCAGAACGCTATAAACGATTTTCTGAGTACTATTTTTTAATTGAAACATCATATTCCTTTATTTTTTAAATAGATCGTACTTTAAACCAACCGTGATTCTTCTTCCATAATATTCTAATTGCATTGTTCTATTGCGAACTCCTTGAAAATAACGCAAAGGTTGATTTGTAATATTGTTAACATCTGCATAAATTCTTAAATTTTTGTTGATTGTGTAACCCGTGTTAAAATCTAAGAAAAACTGTTTGTCATAATAGCGATCTTCAAAAGCATTTCCACCAATTTCATCAATATAAGAATCTGAAAAATTAGCAGAAAGTCTTACATTTAGTCTTTTATCCGCATACCCTAGAGAAGCATTAAACATGTTTGGCGTTGTATTTGGTAAATCTAAATCTGTTCTTTCTTCACCATCTTCATTACGGATTCCGCTAGCATCTGAAGTTAAATAGGTATAGTTTGCATACAAACTAAAGTTCTTTAAAATCCCAGGTAAAAAATCTAACTTTTTTTGCAATGCTACCTCGATACCAAAGATTGATGCTTTGTCTCCGTTTAAAGGTTGAAAAACTTCAAACCCAGCTGTACCTGGCCCAAATGTATCTGCCGTTGTCTCCGATTGAAAAGTATACACAAAATCGTTAATACTTTTATAGAATAAACCTCCAGAAAGAATACCTACATTACTAAAATAAGTTTCTGCCATTAAATCAAAATTCATTGAAGTTGTTGGTGACAAATCAGGGTTTCCAATAAATACTTCCTCATCGCCCGTTACCACATCTAAAGTGGGAGTAATGTCTGCATAGTTTGGCCTTGCTAATGTATTTGTCCAAGCAAAACGCACTACGGTTTTCTTAGAGACATCATATTTAAAATGTATCCCAGGCATTAAATTAGAATAAGAACTTTCTTTGGTTAATGTGCCTTCCAAAGTATCTTCATCTACTATATTATTTCCCGTTGCGGTTAAACTTGTTTGCTCGAATCTAAGGCCTATTAACACTCCTAATTTCTCTGAAATTTTTTGATTGCTCATAACATAAGCAGCCCAAACATTTTCTTCCACATTATAATTTGCTCTTAAAAATTCGTCATCTACGATATCTCCTTCGGTTAAATTCAAACCTCCTAGCCACTCTTCATTGGCAAAAATACCCGCTTGATATTGGCTCCCAGCCAAATAATCGGGATCACTGTAATCATTATTTGGCACAGCAGCCATCGTTGAAAAAGAACTTTCTAAATCAAACTCAAAGAAATCATTATCTCTTAATTTTGATTTAAAACGAGCTCGCGCACCAAACTTTATAAAGCCTTCACTGTTTCCAAAGAAATCTAAAGGAAGCTCGAAATTGATAAATGCATTAAAATCCTCCTCTTGAGTATATTGATTTTCTTCTGTTATTTCTCCAAAGTCGAAATTTGATAGATTTGAGAAATCAGCTGAATCAACTGGCGTGAATAATGGGAATCTAGAATTTGAAATATCATTGTTAATAACATATTCGGATTTAAATTCTGCGTAACGTTCATTTAGCCTTTCTTCGGAAGCTTTTGCAAATGAAGACATCCAATCAATTTTTAAATTGCCTGCGATGTGATTTCCTCCTAAACTATAATTTTGCATCTTTTGATCTTCAAGGCGTCTATTTCTATTTCTGTTATTGTCTAAACCGCCTTTGGTTTGTCTTTTTACTTCAACAGGAAAACGTGTGGGCGTATTGTCTGTGATTGTAAAGTCGGCCATACTTATATCTTCAGCGTCTAATATTTCTTGCTCAAATCGATATCGATTCTCACGATCGTCTCTCCAATTATACATTGTTTTTAAGTAGATATTGTTATTTTCGTTTACTTGAAAATCAAAATTTGCAGAAAAACTTCTTCGAACTCTTTGCACTAAATACGTTCTTTGCTCAAATACATTTGTGTACGGATTCACAGCGACATCCACTTCATCTGTTCCATCATTGTAAGAAAATTCGTCTGCCCACTCTGCTTCTATATTGTCAGAACCAAAATCATTATCATTTGCAGATGCCGCAATCATCCAACCAAACTTTCCATTTTCAGATCGATTTCCAACTAAAAAAGAACCGTTTAAAATTCTTTTATTTGTAATCGTATTTATCCCAGAACCCAAGGTTGTTGATAGTCTAAAACCCTGAGGTGCCGTTCTTGTAATTAAATTTACAGAACCTCCTAAAGCATCGGCATCCATATCTGGAGTTACTGCCTTGTTTACTTGAATTGACTGAATCATATCAGAAGGAATTAAATCCATCTGTATATTTCTGTTATCGCCTTCAGCAGAAGGGATTCTACTTCCGTTTAAAGTTACTGAGTTCAGTTGTGGAGATAAACCTCTGATAATAATATTTCTTGCCTCACCTTGATCTACCTGCATCGTAATACCAGGAATTCTCTTTACCGCATCTCCAATATTTGCATCGGGAAATTTACCAATTTGATCTGTAGACAAAACATTAGTTATATTTAAATTATTCTTTTGAATGTTTAATGCTTTAGATTGTCCATTTAATCGATATGATTTAATTTCAATCCCATCTAGGGTTACGCTACTTGATTTTAATTCGAAGGTAACTTTTGTTGTTTCATCTTCTTTTACCTCTATGTTTTTAATAATATCTTCAGATCCTAAATAAGAAACCTTTAATAACTGCACGCCAACAGGAACCCCTAAAATTATAAATTTTCCATCAAAATCGGTAATATCTCCTTTTTTAATGGCTTCTATAGACACATTTGCCCCAGGAACATAAATTCCATTTTGATCTATAATCAAGCCCTGAATTGTTCCAGTTTGACCAAAAGATTTAAGAGAAGTCAGCGCAAAAAATACTGTTACAAGTAAAAAATTTAAAAAGTAATTTTGTTTCATTTTTGTTATGTTTTATATATTCGTAAAAATATAGATGACACTCAAGCTTCGGATTACCACAACAAAAACAAAAAGATAATTTTAAGGTAAAAATCGAACCTTTTAACATTTAGATAATTTTTGATTTA
Source organism: Polaribacter sp. (assembly GCA_051276605.1). Lineage (GTDB taxonomy): Bacteria > Bacteroidota > Bacteroidia > Flavobacteriales > Flavobacteriaceae > Polaribacter. Next base: position 3,452 of record JBNMNZ010000190.1, read on the forward strand.
CAATCAATTTTTATCATAGCTTTAAACCTATTAAAATGAAAACCCTAAACAACACACTTATAGCTTTTTAAAATACATTTTAATAAAAAATAGCAATTATAGCCTTTGAGCGTCCATTATTATAATAATTGAATTTTATGTTTTCGCCCAATCGAAGGTTCGAAAAATAGCCCAATACCCATAAACTCACATCCATTCAAGTTTACTTTTTTTTTAGAAAATATTTTATGAATTAGACTTTAGAATTAAAGTATTTATTGGTCTCGATATGTACAACCGACATCTTATAATTTTAGTATTAATTAAAACGTCATGAATCGGAATACCAATTTTATTTTAGAAGATCGTGTACATAATTTGAATTATAGTTAGATTAACTGAAAATAAAAAAAGCAGCATCGCCTTAGATACGGTAGTTATTTTTGCTAAAAAGTAAGAGAAAAAGAAATAAATTATCACGACATTATAATAGGGTTAGAAAATGTACAAAGAATGCAACCATCTAAATACAAGCGGGCAATGATTTGTAGAATTCAATAAAATTAGAAGAAGTCTAGATTTTTGTTGAAGCCAATACTAAATTTATTTCAGTATTTATCCATGGAAAAGAAAAATGAATAAATAAAACGTTCACATCCAAGATATACAATCGAATTACAATTTCTCTCTATAGAGGTACAATTACTCCGAAGTTAATAGAAGAAAAGGCTATCTATGTACCCACCCTAAAATTATTTATATAAAAAAAAGACTGCCTTAGAAGACAGTCTTGATAATTTATGCCTGACCAGTTGGTCCAAAAT
>JBNMNZ010000191.1:0-4244 GCA_051276605.1 Polaribacter sp.
ATATTTCGATAAGTACACGCTACAGAACACAAAACGACCCTTTTTATATAGAAACAAACACCTTTTTAAATGAAAATGGCACTGAAAATAATATCTATTCATATAGTGATAACGAAAATGTTAGACGGTTTTCAAGTTCAAACATCAACTTTTCAAAATCAATTAATAAAAAGGGTAATTTCTTTACAGGGTTTCAATATACGTACTACAAAAACAGTATTGAAAATGCTATAAAAAACACCTATGACAATCCTTTTAAAGAAACATTTTTAGATAGATTTCAAGAATTTGAAGTTGATAATTTTTCAGCTAGAGCAGATTATGATATTTCCTTTAAAAAGGATAAAAAATTAGAATTGGGCATCAACTATACCAATACAAGTTCAAGTGCGTTAAATGAAATTAAAAACAACACTACAAAGTATAAATACATCGAAAATAATACAGCTTTTTATTCGCAATTTTCTAGTACAATTAAAAAAATAAATTTCTCATTTGGTTTAAGAGTAGAAAACACAAAAGTTGAAGCTAGTTACAAAGAAAATAGCAATTTAGAAATTGATAGAAATAATGCAAATTTCTTCCCAAAAGGGAATATTAATTTTGCTATTAATAGCACAAAAACCTTAAGTTTAAATTATGCAAAAACTATTTTAAGACCTAATTATTCGTCGGCTGCTTCTACGGCAGCATTTATAAATCCTGTATTAGAATTCAGAGGAAATACATCGTTAAAACCAACTTTAATAGATGAAATTTCGACGACTTTTCAATACAAAGATAAATCCTTAACAGCTCAATATTCTTACATGAAAAACCCTGTACATTTCAGTCTAATTTATGATAAATCGGATGAAATAAGCGTTATGTTTCCGAGTAATTTTAAAGAAGAATATGGTTTTTCGCTTACTCTTAATGTTCCGTTTAAATATAAATTTTGGAGTTCGAGTAATATCATCAGTTTAAATTATAATACTATTAATGATGTAAGAATGGTTTCGTTAAAGTCCTCTCCTTATTTTTATTTATACACAAATCACCAATTTAAAATAAATAATACATCTTCTTTTAATCTTAATGGATGGGCATTAACTAACCGACAAGAAGGTGTTTTTGATAGAAAATTGGTCTATGCCATTAATGCTACTTTCAGTAAAACCTTTTTTAATAAATTAGATTTAACTTTAAGTCTTAATGATATTTTTAATACGATGACTTTTAAGGAAAATTACCAGCTACAAAACATCAAAGCAAAAAGTATCTTTTTTAGTCGCTCTCATGAATTTGCTATTTCGTTAAAATATAGTTTTGGAGCTATAAAATCATCCTATAAGAACAAGGATGTTAATGATAACTTGAATAGAATTAGATAGTTTTTAGTAAGGCTAATCTATTAAAAAGATTAAAAGAATATTAGAAATATCTAGCTTATAAATAACACCATAAGAATTATTATTATTATTATTATCGTCAGTTTTAGTAGCGGTGAAAAACAAATTATTTTCATAAAAAGCAATAGAACTTATAAGATAGCCATTTAAAAATTCAATTGATGAGGCAGGTAAATTAGATTCTAGATTTATTTTATAAATCATAAAATCTTTTATAAAGTACAAATCATTTCCATTTATAGAGAAATTATTTCCACTAGTATTGTTATTAGCTACAAGAGTTGTTTCAGCCATTCTTGTAGTAGTTTGATTAGCAGTTCCTGTAGAAATATCAATTTTATATATATTACCAGATAGTCTATCATAAAAATGTAAATTGTTTTTATGTATTATTATTTCATTAGCTTCTTTATTTACTAATTCAGCTATAACAACTAATGTTGGGTGTTGAACGGTAAGATTTAATTTATAAATTTGCCTAGAATTTGGATCACTGATATATAGTATATTTTGATTTATAGCTAATGCCATTGGGAAAAATTTGTCTTTTTCGAATATTTTAGTCTTGACTGGGGAACTTGAGGATAAATCTATTTTGTAAATAGAATTTTCTTCTGAAATATAAATATTGTTGTCGTCTATAACAGTATCAAATTCATAGTTAAATGGAATGTACCAAGGTAAAAAAGTTGTAATTATCGGGTTTTCATTTGTTAGACTTGTTTTAGAGATTTGATTTTCAGAAATTGTATTTCCTACAGATCGAATTTCAGTAGAATAAATATCATTACTATTTACATACAATGAATTAAGAGATCTATTTTCGTCCTCAAAATAAATTATTTGGGAATTTATGATTAAAGTGAAATAAATTAAAGATTGTGTGATAATGCTTTTTCTTTTCATTAGAGTTCAATGTTTGCTAACGTGTTTCTGTATGATTTCGTTGCGTGTTCCAAGCAACTAATTTAGTAAATAATTACAGACAAAGAAAGTCCGCGAGGACTTTCGTAAGTAGGCTAGAAGCAAGCAATAAATTATATACGGTGTTGGCAATTGGCTTTTTATTCAAAGTGTATTTTCATTCCTTCGTGAGTTGCTTTAAATCCTAAATCTTCGTAAAATTTAATTGCTTTTGGTCTTTTTTTGTCAGTCGTTAATTGCAACAAATGTGCATTCCGTTCTTTGGCTCTATTTATAGCCCATTCAAACATTGTTTTTCCAATTCCGAGTCCTCTTTTATCTTTTCTAATTCTTACCGCTTCTATTTGCGCTCTAATTCCGCCTTGATAAGTCAGATATTGAATAAAGGACAATTGTAAAGTTCCAATAATCTCTGAGTTTTTGTTTTCGATAACAATTAGCTCTTGATTTTCGTCAGAGTTTATTTTTTCAAATGCTTTTAGATATTCTTTTGGTAAAGGGTTTTGGAAATTTTCCCTTTTTTTCCCAAGTTCATCATCAGCAATCATTTCTACAATTATTGAAACATCATTTTCTGTCGCTTTTCTAAAGTTCATTATTAGTTCTGATTTTTGCTTGTTGCCAACGTTGTTGTATATGATTTTTTGCGTATTTTAAGCAACTAATTTAGTAAATAATTACCAACCAAGTAAGTCCGCGAGGACCTTCGCAAGTAGGCAAGAAGCGAGCAATAAATTATATATGGTGCTGTAGGTAGTGCTTTATCATTCTAACTTATTTTATACTATTCTTAATATTAAAAGATTTTTGTTTTATCCAATTAATCGAAATTTCAATAGGTTCTTTTTTATTAGTATTGTGTCCTAATGATGGAAATAAAACATATTCAAAAGGTTTGTTTTTTAATTTTAGAGTATTAAGATGTTCAATACACATTTTTACAGGAATCTGAATGTCTTTCTCGCCAAAAAGCCAAAGACCAGGAATTGAAAGAGTTCTCAGAGTTTCTTTTGGGTCAGTAGCTTTAAATTGATATTTATCAGGGTCATTTTTGATATGTTCACGTGCATCTTTTTCCGTGTGATTTTCCCAAAAATCTGTTTTCCCGTTTGTATAAAACTGAAATCTTAATTGTTCAAGAGTAGTTATTGTTGGTGAACTGAATAAAACCATAAATTTTACTAACGGATTTTTATTTGCAACAATTGGAATTATCCATCCAGCTTGACTCGCACCAAAAAGACCAATAGGTAAATCTTTACTCTTTTTATGTATTAAATTAACAGCAGAGCTTGCATCTTTTGCTAATAAATTTAGATTCTCAATACTGATATTATTCGTACCTACTTCAGGACCAGCATAAACTCCACCAGATTCTCCAACTCCACGTTTATCATATGTTAATACTAAAATATCATTTTCCGCTAATAATTTAGCCATTTTTGACATTCGAGGTACTGAATCAGAACCGTGAACAATAACTACAACTGAATGAGGGCGTTCAGGACTATAAATTGTGCCTGCCAATTTAATTCCTTCACTCTCAAATGTTACATTTTCTGTTTTTATTGAATCTTTTACTTGAGTAGAAGAGAAGTTTTTATTTTCAATTGGTTTATTACAAGCAATTACAGTTATAATCATACATAATATAAAAAGTTTATTCTTTAATTTCATTTTTAGATTTCCCATTTAGTTTATTCTTAACGGCCTTTTGTTGCATTACCTACAACGGATTTGTATATGAAAAGTAGGCGATTTCGAAGCACTAAACTTTCAGATAAACACAAACTTTGATACGAGCGAAAACCTTTGCATTTACTACTGTTTCGCCTATTTTTTATATACATTGTTACCACCAGTTATTTATTCATTAGTTGTATTATAATCCCAATTATTCCAATTGACAAGCATAATGGTACAAACAAT
>JBNMNZ010000192.1:0-4240 GCA_051276605.1 Polaribacter sp.
AAATAATTTTAAGATTAGATTTTCATTCAACCTATGAAGATGTATTTTATATAAATAAGACTAGAAAATCAACAACTTTGCCAAATTTTATAGAAGATTGGTTCGTTGCTTTAGAGGCAAATATCCCCGATTATAAGGTAAATGAAGCAGCAAGTAATAGCACAAAACCTGTATCTAAAGGATGGTTTTTATACGGGCAAAATGCAGTGGGTATCACTTATGAAATTGGTGATGCTACGCCAAGAGATAGAATAAAGCTGTTAGGTAAAGTAACAGTAGAAGAAATGATGAAAATTTTACTAAAATAAATAACTAAATTAAATTAACAGATTATGAGAAAATTTTACTTTTTATTACTTACAATTTTAATGTCTTTTGCTTCTTTTGGGCAAGTTTTTATTACCGAAATTGGGGATCCAAATGATACTAGTTCCATTAGATTTATAGAACTATATAATGCTGGTGCTACTGATGTGGATTTATCTACAGGGTGGAAACTAGAAAAATATTTTAATGATGCTGCTGCAATTACAACACACTCAGTAAGCCTTACAGGGACAATAATCTCAAAAGGGTTTTATATTCTTGCTGTTGGTGTTGAAGACACTAGATTTAATGATAACTTTGGGTTTCCTCCAAATCAATGGGAAGGATCTGATGATTTCGCAAATCAAACTATGAGTAACGGAGATGATCCAATACAATTAGTAAATGGCAGTACCATCGTCGATCTATATGGTGTGCCTGGTACAGATGGTACAGGTCAGCCTTGGGAGTTTGAAGATGGTAGAGCTGCTAGAAAATCTACAGTAACTGCGGCTAGTGCTACTTTTGATATCAATGAATGGGAAATAGACAGCGACCAGCCAACCGGTTATGGGGCGCAAAATGTAGCAGATGGTCGTTTGAATCCTGGTGCTTGGGCTGGAACTCCACGTAATTGGACAGGTGCTACAAACACAGATTGGGCAACACAAACCAACTGGAGTGCAAACTCGCTACCTACAGCTACAGATAATGTAGTAATACCAAATGTTACAAATAAACCAATAATAAGCAGTAGTACAGGCGCTGTTGCAAATAATATTACAATAGACGCTTCTTCTTCTGTTAGCATACAAAGTGGAGGTTCTTTAATTATTGAAGGAACTGCTACTGTAAATGGAGATTTTATTTATAATGTAAATGTAGGTGATACTAATTGGCATTTAATTTCTTCTCCAGTAAAAGATGAACAATATGATGATACTTGGAATGATACTAATAGCATAAACACTAGTGGTATAGGAAGTAATGAAGCATTGTCTACATATATTAATACGAGTGATGCAGATGGCGATTGGGTATATTATCAAAATAATGCTGGAGCATCTACTTTTGGGGCGGGTATAGGATACTCTCTAAAAAGAACTAGTTCTGGTGATTATGCTTTTACAGGTACTTTCCCTACACCTCCAATTAACCCAACTATTACAGCAAACGATATTGATGGTGCTGCAGAAAACAGATGGACTTTAATTGGTAATCCATTTCCTGCACATATAAATATTGCTACTTTTTTAACTGCGAATGGATCGCCTTTAAAAGATACGCATGAAAGCGTTTATGTTTGGAATGCTGTTACTAGTTCTTATGACGACTTAGCTACAGGATACATTCATCCAGGACAAGGATTCTTTGTGAACTCTAATGTGGCTTCTACCAATGTAACTTTTACCAAGGCAATGCAAAGTGATCAAAATGGAATTACATTTTACAAAACCTCAAATCCAAAAATAACTTTAATAGTTAATGATGGTTCTAAAACTAAATCTACAGAAATTAATTATTTAACTGATAAAACTACAGGTTTAGACCCTAGATTTGATATAGGAACTTTTACAGGGCAAGCCTCAAGTTTTAATATATACACTCATTTAGTAAGCAATAGTGAAGGTGTTAACTTCACAAGACAAGCGCTACCAAATTCAGATTATGAAAACATGATTATTTCTATTGGAGTAAATGCAGCCATAGGTAAAGAAATTACTTTTACTGCTGATGACTTAAACTTACCAACAGATATAAAAGTATTTTTAGAAGATAGAGAAACAAATACGTTTACGCGTTTAGATGAAGCAAATAGTAATTATAAAATTACTACAACTGAAGCTTTAAACGGAATTGGAAGATTCTATATCCATTCTAGTAGAAATTCTTTAACTATAAAAGATGTTGCTTTAGAAAACGTTAGTGTTTATAAAACCGATGCTAGTACCTTAAGAATTGTTGGATTACAAAACGGAAGTAAAACCAACGTTACTTTGTTTAATCTCTTAGGAAAACAAGTAGTAAATACTTCTTTACAATCTAATGGAGTACTCGATGTTTTTTTACCAAAATTAGTTACTGGTGTATATATTGTAAAAATTCAGACAGCACAAGGTGCGTTAAGTAAGAAAATAATTTTAGAATAATAACGGTAATTTTAAAGATAAAACATCATGAAAAAACAAAACGAAAATAATCAAGATATTGCTCAAGAAATTACTCGTAAAGATGCAATTAAGAAAATAGGAAGTTATGGTAAATATGCCGCTTTAACAGCTTTGGGTACTTACTTAATCTTAAACCCTCAAAAAGCTCAAGCTGCTTCTCCTGAAAATCCAGGAACTGGATTTTAAGAATCTTAAATAATAAAATTAAAAAGGTTGTCTAAATTTAGACAACCTTTTTTTATGAGTAATAATTTGGGTCTGCAGATTTTCTCAAGAATTTTGATGTTTAAATTTTAGATTTTTTAATTCAAGAAGAATTTTAAAAAGCGTGCACAATCAATTTAAAAACAACGCATCTCTATGTTTGTCTTTTCTGAAAATTGGTCCAATATATAGAGTTCCAGCCAATAAATAACCTTAATCATTCCAACGAATTGAGTCGTCTTGAATTAAACTTATTACGCCTAATAAAATCCAGAATAATCCAAGTGTTAAATTTAAATAATATCTTTTTTTCTTGTATTTAATTTTCATATCAGATTGGTTTTTTCGCTTTTTGCTAACTTGTTTTTATATGATTTGATGTGTATTTTAAGTACTAAATTTAGTAAATACAAGACCAACTAGAAAGTCCGCGAGGACTTTCGCAAGTAGGCAAGAGGCCAGCAATAAATTATATATGGTGTTAGAAAGATGAAAAGTTTATTAAGTATGGCAAGTATTTCTGCCATTCAACATGATAGTGAATTACGAGTCTATTATAAGAGAAAGTTAGCGGAAGGAAAAGATAAAATGCTAGCGATAAATAATGTTAGAAATAAACTCATAGCGAGAGCATTTGCAGTCGTAAAAAGAGGGACTCCTTATGTTGCTCTTCAAAATTATGCAGCATAAAAAATATATAACTATTTTAATTAGGATTTGATCTTGGAATACGTAAAGGATTAGTTGCTGCGTTTAAGCAAAAAAGTTAGTAAATAATTACTGACAAAGAAAATTCGAGAGGATTTTTGTAAGTAGGCTAGAAGCAAGCAATTAACTTTGTACGGTTTTGTAGGTAGTTGTTTTTATCATCCTTCATTAAATTCCTCCCAATTAAATTCAATTTCAGTTGGGTGTTTTTTATTTACAAATTCTGATAAATTTATTTCTAATTGTTCATTATTAAAACCATAAATTGATTGTAATTCGTTGAATCCTTTTTTCCATAATAATTTGAATTTTTCTAAACCATAATTATCAATCAAATACTTACATATAAAAGCGCTTTGAGTATAAGCTACCATATCAGGATTGCCATAAAAATTATCAGCTAGATTGTTCATTGCTATCACTTTTTTCACTTTATTATTACTAAATTTATATATAGATTAACTTCTTTTACAAACATAGGAGTTGCGTTGGCAAAAACTAAGTTAACAAAAGAAAACGAACCAGAGGGAAATCCGTAGGATTTTACAAGTACACACAGAACTAGCAATTGATTATACACGTTGTTGTAAAACGTATTATTCTAATTTTCCAATTAAGCCCCAACCATTTGCTTTGTCAATAACAATGCAATGAAGTATATTCTTGCCTTTTCTTAGGTTTAAATATAATTTGTTAGCATTTATATCCATATGCCCTTGGTATTGTATTCCTTTAGACCTAAACGCGTTATTACCTTTAAAAATAGCTATACCGTTTAAATAGACAATTATTTTATCACTATAATCAAATGAAAATAGTTTCATTTCATTGTTATTCGATTCAATACTAGT
>JBNMNZ010000193.1:0-4225 GCA_051276605.1 Polaribacter sp.
CAGAAGATGCAAAAAAAAGAGGAACCAACGTTTTTCATTTAAATATTGGACAACCAGACATTAAGACACCACAAGTTGCTTTAGATGCTGTTAAAAACAATACGATACAAACATTGGCGTATGCACGTTCTGAAGGTTCTGAAGAATACAGAACTAAACTTGCCAAATATTATATAAGTAAGAATATAGATGTTTCTGCAGACAATATTGTTATTACAACTGGTGGCTCTGAAGCATTGCTTTTCACCATAGGAAGTATTACAGATCCTGGTGATGAAATTATAATTCCAGAACCTTTTTATGCAAATTATAATGGATTTTCAACTGCTTCAGGTGTGACGGTAGTTCCTGTTATTTCTAAAATTGAAGATAATTTTGCTTTACCAAAAATTGAAGATTTTGAAAAACTTATCACGAAGAAAACAAAAGCAATTTTAATTTGTAATCCCGGAAACCCAACAGGATATTTATACTCAAAGGAAGAAATTGAGAAACTAAAAAGAATTGTTTTAAAACACGATTTATTTTTAATTGCGGATGAAGTTTATAGAGAGTTCACCTATGATGGCTTAAATCATACATCAGTAATGGCTCTAGATGGCTTAGAACAAAATTCTATTATCATAGATTCTGTTTCTAAACGTTATAGCATGTGTGGTGCAAGAATTGGTTGTATTGTTTCTAAAAACAATGAATTTATAAAAACGGCTATTAAATTTGCACAAGCACGATTAAGTCCGCCAACCTATGCATTAATGGCAAGTGAAGCTGCTTTAGATACTCCTCAAAGTTATTTTGACGATGTAAAAGAAGAGTATGTAGAAAGAAGAAATACACTGATTACAGAATTAAACAAAATAGAAGGTGTAAAAGTTGCCAAGCCAAAAGGAGCTTTTTACTGTGTTGCCGAATTACCTGTAAAAGATTCTGATCATTTTGCACAATGGATATTAGAAGAATTCAATCATAATAATGAAACAGTGATGGTGGCTCCTGCAAGCGGATTCTACTCAACTCCAGGAGAAGGAAAAAACCAAGTAAGAATTGCATACGTTTTAAACAAAAAAGACTTAATTAGGTCTGTTGAAATTTTAGGAAAAGCTTTAAACAAATACAATAATTAATTGAATATTAAAGAAAACATATCATTAAAAGAGTATAACACGTTTGGTATTTCTGTAAATGCAAAACGTTTTATTGCTGTGGATTCAGTTTATCAATTACAACAATTACTTAAGGTTGAAAAAAATCTATTTTTAATTTCTGGAGGGAGTAATATGTTACTGACAAAAGATATTGAAGCGTTAGTTGTACATCTTGATATTAAAGGAATTTCTATTGATAGAGAAGATTCTAATGCTGTTTATATTACTGTAAATGCTGGTGAAGATTGGCATGAGTTTGTTCTGTGGTGTGTTTCAAATAATTACGGTGGCATAGAAAACTTATCGCTAATCCCTGGAAATGTGGGCACTTGCCCAATTCAAAATATTGGTGCTTACGGAGTTGAAGTAAAAGACACCATAACGAAAGTTGAAGCTCTAGAAATTGAAACAGGGAAATTAATTCAGTTTTCTAATGAAGCTTGTAATTTTAAGTATAGAGACTCCCTCTTTAAAAATAAAGAAAAAGGAAAGTATATTATTACTTCTGTAAGCTTTCAGTTAACTAAAAGAAACCATAATTTAAATTCTTCTTACGGTGCTATTGAAACTGAATTAACATCAAGAGATATAATAAAGCCTACCTTAAAAGATATTTCTGATGCCGTAATTGCTATCAGGAAATCGAAACTTCCAGATCCAAAAGAAATTGGAAATAGCGGAAGTTTTTTTAAAAACCCTGTGATTTCTAAAACTCAGTTTTTAGAACTTCAAAAAAAATATCCCAAAATCCCAAGTTATACTGTCACTTTGCGCGCTGATAAGAAGTCTAATAAAGAAGTTAAAGTTCCTGCTGGTTGGTTAATAGAACAAGCTGGATTTAAAGGAAAACGTTTTGGAGACTATGGTGTGCATGAAAAACAGGCCTTAGTTTTAGTGAATTATGGAAATGCCTCTGGAAAAGAAATCCATAAACTTGCCCAAAAAATTCAAGAAACAATTTTAACTAAATTCGGAATTTCTTTAGAAATTGAGGTAAATATTATTTAATTAATTTTCTTTTTGTAATGCTTTAACATCAACAATAAGTTGTGCCAAAGAAGCCCTATTAAGACTGTTATATATCCCTCTTATATGTTTATTTTTATCGATTAGCACGAAGTTTTCAGTATGTAAAAACTCATCAATTCCTTTTGGTTCACCTAAATCTTCTTCAACAAAGTAAAACTTTCTTCCCAAATCATATATTTCTTTTTTATTGCCAGTAACCAAGTGCCATTTATTATCTATAATGCCATTCTCTAAAGCATACTCTTTAAGCTTCGAAACTGAATCTATTGTTGGAGTCACAGAATGTGACAAGAATAAAACAGCTTCATCATTTTTAAATTCTTCTTGAAGCTTTAGCATACTATCTGTCATCATAGGACAAATACCAGGACAGGTTGTAAAAAAGAAATCGGTAATATAAATTTTGTTTTCAAACGTTTTCTGAGTTAACTTTTCACCGTTTTGGTTGACAAGTTCAAAATCGGGTATTTTATGAAAATTATTTAATTCTTTACTTTTAGGAGAAATCCATTTTGGTGTAAAAGATGCCTCATTAAAAAAAGGCAAAGCATCTACTCTGATATCTTCATGGTTACTAGGTTCTTTTTTACATCCAATCACAATGAATACTACTAGTAAAAATAAATTATTTTTTAGCTGCATATTGAACTTTTTCATTTTTAAGTTTATAACATAAATTGGCTCTATTCATGCCAAAAATACGTCCATTTTTTGCCTCGTAGTTTACATATAAAGTACCATTCTCTAACCAAGCTTGTTGCAAACCCTCTTCCTTACCTTTGTTTAAATTCTTTCTTTTAGACAATTGTCCATTCAAAAACCATATTTTTTGAAGTCCATGTCTTTGACCATTCACATAGTGAGATTCTGAATATACATTTCCATTTTTAAAATAATTCAATTTTATTCCATGGAGTTTATTTTGAATGTAATATCCTTCATTTTTTATAGAGCCGTCCTTAAAATATTTATAATATGAACCTTCTCTTTTACCATTAAAGAAGCCCATTTTCTCTGATATACTATCGTTTTTATGATATAGAACAGCATAACCATTAAAAGGTTTTTGGTTATAAAACCATTGCCCCATTAAAGGATTTAATTTTATTTCCTCTTTTTTAATAAGGATATTTGTTATTTTTTTACCTAAAGAAATAGAAGTATTTTCGGTAACCTGTTTTTTACAGCTACCGAAAACACATAAAAGTAATAAAAGGATATACTTAGTTAATCGCATTTGGTGTTCCTTGATAAGGTCCTACAAAAATTATATATCTTCCAGTTGTAGAATAAAGTTCATTAATAATATGGTAATGATATTCTGCTGTATCTGTGTGCTGAGTTGTACTTGTATGACCACCTGAAGCATCTAAATTTGTGGGATATGTGCCTGTTGAATTACATTTTCTTCCATAGATGAAAAATCCATCCGAGATAATACCATTTAATTTATCATCATCGTCAGAGAAAGCTAAAGGTTCTAAATGATAATGATAATCAGTGGGGCCAATATGAGCTCCTGAATAGTCTAAACTACCCACAGCTGCGTCTAAAGCACCATTACCTTCTTGATCATTATAAAGATAAGCACCACTTATAGCAATACCAATAGCACCTAATTCTGTCGCTGATGTTGAACTCGCTAAATCAGGACTTGTAGATACTGTAACAGAAGAAGAATTATCTCGACCAGAAGTATCAATTCGTGTTGGCGTCATTTCTGCTACACTTGTAATTGTAGGAGCAACATATAATGGATGACTTTCGCTCCAATATGGAGTAGTATGATTTGGCAATCCAGTCGTTTCAATAACAACATCGGCTCCTGACAAATAAATTGTTGTTTCATCAATGTCAAATTCTGCAAAAGCAGGATGTAAAGTTCCTGTTGTTTCTTCAACTTCTTCGTCAATATCAGAAGATGAGCTACAAGAAAATATGACTAATGATACGAGTAATAAAAGTGCTAACGTTTTAATAAAGTGAATTTTCATTTTTTATAATTTTAGATGTATATATTCTTTAGATGTTAATTTTAGAAAAAACTTGCG
>JBNMNZ010000194.1:0-4212 GCA_051276605.1 Polaribacter sp.
CAAGTACAATTGCACAAATAGGATTAGACAAAGCAAAAACGAGTCCTGCAATTATTGGTGTTTCTGAAGTAGAAAACCTAAGTGTTCTAGAAGATTTAGTTAAAAACAAGCATTTAATAAAAAAAGATTACGGAATTATACACTACGATTCTCCTGATAAACGGGGAATTGATGTAGCCTTATTATATCAAAAAAGATATTTTAAACCTGTATATCATGAAGCTTTTAATCCTAAAATTTATAGAAATAATTTTAAAGTATACACAAGAGATCAGTTGTTAGTTTCAGGGTATTTAGATGATGAATTAATTCATGTTATTGTAAATCACTGGCCATCTAGAAGTGGTGGTGAAGCAAAAAGCAGACCTTTACGCGAGAAAGCTGCTTATCAAAATACAAAGATTATTGCTCAAATTAGAGAAAAAGATCCAAATGCGAAGATTCTTACCATCGGTGATTTTAATGATGACCCCATAAACTCTAGTTTTAAAAAAATTTTAAAGACTAAAAGAGAAAAGAAAAATGTTGAGAAAAACGATATTTATAACCCTTATGAAGATCTTTACAGAAGGGGTTTTAACACATTAGCTTATAGAGATAATTTGAATCTTTTTGATATGATTTTAATTTCATCACCATTATTAGACAAAGGAAAAAAAGATTTCTCTACCTACAAAATGTTTAAAGCGATGATTTTTAATAAACGCTTTTTAAGTGATAGAAAGGGGCAATTTAAAGGCTATCCATTTAGGAGTTTTTCTAACGGTAGTTATACAGGTGGTTACTCAGATCATTATCCTGTTTATATGTATTTAATTAAAGATATAAAATAAATCTGCTTTTGAAAGCCTTAAAATTGTATTTTTAGAAAAAAAGAAAGTGTTTTAGTATTGCGAAACAATGTTTCAAACCTCAAAACATTTGTTTTGAATTAACCCGCTAGAAAAAGTAAATCACTATGAAGATAATTACCTTACCAGATGAGTTAAATTTAAATTCTTCTCATTCTATTGAGATTTATGATTACGTGAATACTCAGGAAATCTCCAAACAACAAATCGTGCTTAGTAAAAATACTTTTAGTTTTCTTCTAGATGGAACAAAAGAAGTCTTTTTTGATAATTCTTCTAAATTAATTAATAACTCTCAATTTCTATTAATGAAGTCTGGGAATAGTTTAATGACCGAAAAATTTTCTAACCATAAAATAATGTATAGAAGCGTTCTATTCTTCTTCTCTAATGAAGCAGTTTACAAATTCATTAGAAAATTTGAACTAAACCCGTTAGACGGCACTAGCTATTCTTCGACCTATTCATTCGATTATGACGTATTTATTGTCGGTTTTATAAAAAGTATTTTAAACATATCTAAACTTTCAAAATCAATTCAAAAGAACATTTTAGATGCTAAGTTTGATGAAATAATGCTATATCTTATTGAAATTAATGGTGCAGATTTTCTTTATTCTTTAATTAACAATAGTGATAATAAACACCGAAAATTTATTCAGACAATTGAGAAAAATAAATTAAATAAACTAACGATAAAAGAACTTTCATTTTTATCTAATATGAGTGTATCATCATTCAAACGAACATTTGAAAAATACTTCCACAGCTCACCAAGTAAATGGTTTCAAGAGAAAAGACTTGAACATGCTGCTTTTTTATTAAAAAACAAATCAGAACGCCCATCAGATATTTATCAAGAAATCGGCTATGAAAACCTGTCAAATTTTATTCAAGCATTTAAGATGAAATTTGGAGTAACTCCAAAGCAATACCAATCAAATTGATCTTTTAAAAATACTTTTTGGACTAAATTAAATATAAAACACGCAACATTAACACATATATTGCTTGTGTTTAAGTAAGTGTATCAAATAGTTTTATTTAAACTTTACCTTAAAAGAATTCATGTTTTAAAATTAATACTGATTACTACAATAATCAATCTTTCTTCTGCAGAAGTACTCTAAATGATATGGGGGATTTGCAAATTGAAAAAGAAAAATTTTTTCTGCAGAGAGGGGTATTAATTTCAAAAATCTTCTCATTCTTAAAATTCATATAAGTCTTAATATAAAATAGAAAAACCCAAAACTTTAGAAGTTTCGGGTTTTTTTTGATAAAAAATTATTGCCTTTTACAGGTATAAAAATTAATCTCTAGGAGATTTAAATCTATAATGTAAGTATGTGTAAGCATCTCTAGGTATAATAGTAATCCACTTTTTGTGTTTTAAATACCATTTAAAACGAATAGAGTTTACGCCTTTTAATAAATAAGCAGCAATAAAAGGATGCAAGTGTAATTGTATCTTTTTATTTTTTGGATTAGAAATAAATTTTTCTAAATCTGCTTCAATTTTGTCTAATAAGACAATTGGCGCTTCTACATCTCCATTTTTATTTGGATTGGCTTCGGTAGTTTTTATACTTAACTCTGGTCTAACCCTTTGTCTAGTAATTTGTACCAAACCAAATTTACTTGGAGGTAATATTTTATGTTTTGTTCTATCTAAAGCCATTTGCTCTTTCAGATGCTGATACAGTTTGTTTCTGTTTTCAGCCTTATGCATATCAATAAAATCTACAACTATAATTCCTCCCATATCACGCAATTGTAATTGACGTGCTACTTCGGTAGCTGAAATTAAATTTACTTCTAATGCTGTATCTTCTTGAGAACCTGCTTTATTAGAACGGTTTCCGCTATTAACATCAATAACGTGTAAAGCTTCTGTGTGCTCTATTACTAGATACGCACCTTTGCTCATAGAAACTGTTTTTCCAAACGATGTTTTTATTTGTCTTTCAATTCCATATTTTTCAAAAATTGGAGTTTCAGACTTGTGCAACTTTACTATTTTTTCCTTTTCAGGATAAATTTCTTGTAGATATTCTTTAATTTCTACTTTCAAAGTTTCATCATTTGTTACAATACTTGTAAAAGTTTCATTCATAACATCTCTTAAAATAGAAGATGCCCTATTTAACTCGCTTAAAATTTTTGTTGGTGTGTTTGTATTTGCTATACTTTTACACATCGTTTTCCAACGTTCTAGTGAGTTTTGCAAATCTTTATCTAGTTCTGCTACCTTCTTTCCTTCGGCAACAGTTCTTAGAATAACACCAAAACCTTTTGGTCTTATGCTCTTTGCTAATCTTTTTAAACGTTCTTTTTCTTTTGGATCTTCAATTTTTTGAGAAACTGAAACTCTGTTAGAAAAAGGAACTAAAACCAAAAACCTACCAGCTATAGAAAGCTCTGAACTTAATCTTGGTCCTTTTGTAGAGATTGGTTCTTTTACAATTTGTACTAATAGGTTTTGTCCTGTTTTTAGTACATTGTTAATACTACCGTCTTTGTTAATTTCTTCCTGAAATCGGAAGTTTTTTAAAGTGAATTCTTTATACTTACCTGTGCTTACTTTCTTAATGAATGCGTTTAATGAGTTTACCTGCGCACCTAGATCATGATAATGTAAAAACCCGTCTTTTGGGTACCCTACATTTACAAAGGCTGCATTTAAACCTGTTAATACCTTTCCTATTTTGGCTAAAAAAATATCGCCAACAGAAAATTTATTCCCAGTTGTTTCATTATTTAATTCAATAAGTTTTCCATCTCTTAATAAGGCAAAATCAATATCAGATGAATTTGAACGAATTATTAATTCTGTTTTCATGCTGAAATGGTTTTAAACTACACTTAATTGTGCAGATGGGTTAATATTGTCAGGTATTTTGTAATACCGTGAGAAAATTTACTGCCTTACACAGCGAGTAAATCTTCGAATGTCAATGAACTTTTTTTGTTTGATTGATTTTTTTTCGCTTAACAATAAACGAAAAAGTAAGCGGATGCTTACTTTTTCTTGTGTCTATTTGCTCTAGCTCTTTTTTTTCTTTTGTGTGTAGAGATTTTTGCTCTCTTTCTTTTTTTACCGCTTGGCATAATGATTTGTTGTTTTTTAAACCCAAAAGGTTTAGATTAAAATTGTATTACTTTACAGCTACTTTATTTTTTACTCCTTCAGTAAAAGTTTTTGCTGGTTTAAAAGCTGGAATATTGTGAGCAGGAATCTTAATAGTTGTATTTTTAGAAATATTTCTACCTGTTTTCTCTGCTCTAGTTTTAATTATAAAACTACCAAAACCTCTTAAATAAACGTTATCGCCATTTTCTAGTGCATCCTTAACTTCAC
>JBNMNZ010000195.1:0-4180 GCA_051276605.1 Polaribacter sp.
AATTTTATGTTTCCGACGGAAAATTATCTTGTCAACTTTATCAAAGAAGTGCAGATATATTTTTAGGAGTTCCTTTTAATATAGCTTCTTATGCATTGTTTACCATGATGATAGCACAAGTTTGTGGATATGAAGCAGGAGAGTTTATCCATACTTTTGGTGATGCACATATTTATAACAATCATATAGAACAGTTAGAATTACAATTGTCTAGAGATATTAGACCACTTCCGAAAATGAAAATAAATCCAGCTATAAAAAATATCGAAGATTTTACTTTTGAAGATTTTGAGTTGTTAGATTACAATCCACATCCTCATATAAAAGGTAAAGTTGCTGTATAAATAAAAAAGAGCTTTCAAATTTAATTTTTGAAAGCTCTTTTTGTATATCGTATAATTGATTATAGAGGAATACCTTTTTTTTAGCTCCAGCAAAATCCTTTTAAATAGAACTATCTACTTATTGTTAGTCTAAATGTTTACCATCAATTAGATACTTATATTCTTAAATAGCTTTGCTATAAAAAATTTAAAAGAACTATTTTAAAATAAGCCATATTTCTTTTTCGGTTGATTCTCATGGGTTTTTATATTGCAAACATATTCTATTTGTGAAAACTTAGTTCAAAATGGCCCAAAAAACATTAAATCTCAAAACATTTAGAGTAATTTAGCATAAAATTAAAGAGTACAAATGATTACAATTATAGCTGCAATTTCAACAAACAACGCATTAGGAAAAGACAATGATTTAATATGGTATTTGCCAGCGGATTTAAAACGATTTAAAAAAACGACGACTGGTCATCATATATTAATGGGTAGAAATACTTTTGAGTCTATAGGTAAGCCTTTGCCAAATAGAACGACCATTATTATTACTAGAAATGAAAGCTATTTTAAGGATGGGTGTTTAATTGCAAGTAGCTTAGAAGAAGCAATTGAGTTGGCAAAAGAAGACGAGCAAATCTTTATAATTGGTGGTGCTCAAGTTTATAAATACGCCATAGAAAATAATATTGTAGATACTTTAGATATTACTTTAGTGCACCATAAGTTTGAAGCAGATGTTTTTTTTCCTGAAATAGATTTAAAAATTTGGGAAGAAGTTTCAAGAGAAGATTTTAAGGCTGATGAAAAAAATAAATTTGATTATAGTTTTTTAAGATTCCAAAAGAAAACTAATTAGTTCTATTTGATCTAAAACCACCACCTAAATTCATTTTATATTTTTGCTGGGCAAATAAAAAGTAATTAAACAATTTATAATTTACATCATACCCGTAATCTATAGTTGACTGGTAATCAACTATATTTTCATAAATATTAGTGTTAAATTGACTAAGATTTCTGGCTCTATTATTCCATTCTAAAACCCACGCTCTATTTCGGGCTTCTAAATAACTTTGAGAATAATATCCTTGAGGCTTTGCATTAGAATTTAAAAAACTAGTAAAGCCAATATCAATAATTATAATTTCATATTCTAAACTATCATTAGCAATAACAACAGGGGCTTCTTTCTCTGAAGCTTTTTTATTTATGGGTGATGAACCACAAGCCCAAAAAAAGATTCCAATTGTAAATAGCGTTAGTATTTGTTTTAAAAGTTTCATAATCAGAAGTTTTATGAAAAGTAAAGTTGCAAAAATTATTTCCAAAATCATTGGTTTTTAATTCTTTTAACATTAATTTTAAAACTTAAAATTTTTAAAAATGAAGTTTAAAATACTAGTATTCCTTATTCTTTGTGTTTCTTTTTCATGTTCCAAAGAGCTAGTGATAAAGAATCAATATTCAATTTTAGAGGAAAAGGATAGAGCAAAACTAAAGGACGAACTTTTAGAAGATCGATTTATAAATTTACTACCAGAATTAATGGACAAATCAGAGATTGATATGTGGTTATTAATTTCTAGAGAATATAATGAAGATCCAGTTTTAAAAACGATGTTGCCTGCAACTTGGTTAAATGCAAGAAGAAGAACGATTCTTGTTTTTTACAGAAATAAAGAAAAGAATACTTTAGAAAGACTGGCTGTAGCAAGATATAATATTGGTAAAAGCATAAAATCCGCTTGGGATAAAGAAAAAGAACCAAATCAATGGAATGCTTTATCAAAAATTATCAAAGAAAGAAATCCTAAAAAAATAGGAATTAATTTCTCAAAACACTTTCCATTAGCAGATGGCTTGGTAAAAACAGACTATGATGAATTACAAGAAAATCTGCCACCAGAATTGAGTTCTAAATTAGTTTCTGCAGAAAAACTAGCGATCGCTTGGATAGAAACTAGAACTGAAAAAGAACTTGCTTTATTTAGAGATTTAGTGAAAATAACCCATGATATTATTGACGAAACTTTTTCTGAAAAAGTAATTATTCCTGGAGAAACAACGACAGAAGATTTAGTTTGGTTTCTGCGTCAGAAAGTAACAGACTTAGGTTTAGAAACGTGGTTTCATCCAACGATAGATGTGCAGAGAAATACTGAGGTTTTAAAATCTCATATTGAATCTTTTTCGAAAGGAAAGGATGAAAAAATTATTCAAAAAGGAGATTTGTTACATTGCGATTTTGGGATTACGTACATTGGTTTAAATACAGATTGTCAGCAACATGGATATGTTTTAAAGGAGAATGAAAAAGAAGTTCCAAAATTTTTAAAAGATGCTTTTCAAAAAGGAAATAGAGTTCAAGATATTTTAACCAGCAATATGAAGTCTGGTAAAACAGGAAATTTAATTTTGTCAGCATCTTTATCTCAAGCAAAAAAAGAAGGGTTATTACCATCAATCTATACGCATCCCTTAGGGAAATATGGGCATAGTGCAGGTACAACAATTGGCATGTGGGATTCTCAAAATGGTGTGCCTTTTAAAGGAGATTATCCGCTGCAAAAAAACACCGCGTATGCAATAGAATTAAACACAACGGTGACTATAAAGGAATGGCAAAAAGATATTAGAATTATGCTAGAAGAGGCTGGTTTTTTTGGGGATGATGTTTTTGAATATGTTAATGAAAGACAAACAGCCATTAAACCAATAAAAACAGAGTAAATGAAACACAGATGTTTTTGGGTAACTGATAGTAAATTGTATTTAGAATATCATGATAATGAGTGGGGACAACCTGTTTATGATGATGAAACTTTGTTTGAGTTTTTGCTTTTAGAAACCTTTCAGGCGGGTTTGAGTTGGATCACCATTTTAAATAAAAGAGAAAATTTCAGAAAAGCATTTGATCATTTCGATTACAAAAAAATATCAAAATACCCAGAAAGTAAGTATGAATCGTTATTACAAGATGCAGGCATTGTTAGAAATAAATTAAAAATAAGAAGCACTATTTCGAATGCGCAATTATTTATGGAAGTGCAACATGAATTTGGATCTTTCTCTAAATATATCTGGGCTTATGTAGATGATAAACCAATCATTAATCAATTTAAGAATAGAAAAGATATTCCAGCAACAACACCTTTATCAGATGAAATTTCTAAAGATTTAAAGAAGCGTGGTTTTAAGTTTGTTGGATCTACTATTATTTACGCCTACATGCAAGCTACTGGTATGGTAAATGATCATACAATAGATTGTTTTAAATATCTAAATTAATATAACAATTATCAGTTACTAAAAATATCGAAAAGCCTCAAATTTGGATCAACCGTTTCATGTGTATTGGGTTTTCTGTGTTCTAGTTCAGGTCATCATAAAGCGTGAAATGAGGTCTGATATATGTCGTATTTCATCTTTATTCAAAGTTATAAATTCACTTGATTTAGTATTAAAGATATCCTTATACGGCATACATAAAATTTGTATATTTAGCCTCAATCAAAAATTTTAATAAGATGAAAATAAAACAGATAATTTATGCTTTTTCAGTCGCGATATTATTAGCTTCTTGTACAACAGAAAAGAATAAAGAGACTGCAGAAGTTGCAACTGAATTTAATCATTTTGTAGAACAATTTGCAGATATTAAAGTATTGCGCTACAAAATACCAGGCTTCGAAGAACTTAGTTTAAGAGAAAAAAAACTTGTTTATTACTTAACACAAGCAGGTTTAGCGGGTAGAGATATTATGTGGGATCAAAACTATCGCCACAATTTAAGTGTTAGAAAAGCATTAGAAAGCATCAATCAAAATTATAAAAATGATAGAGAA
>JBNMNZ010000196.1:0-4170 GCA_051276605.1 Polaribacter sp.
GTTTAGGTTACAAAATTTTATAATTATGAAAAAATTAATTTTAAGCTTAGTATTTATACTTGCAGCTGGAACAACTTTTATGAATGCTAACAATGAAGTTTTAGAATTAGAACAAAGATCTCCAAGTGATTGTGTTAGCTCTTCTAGGGCGGCTGTTGAAGCTATAGCAGACGCGTATAATTGGGATATACATAATGGCGGTGCTGAGTCAGATTTTGCAGTAGAAGTTTTTATGATTATTTATACAGATTGTTTAGGTTAATAATCAGTACGAATTAAATAGCGGTAATTTTTACCGCTATTTATAATATATAAAAAAATGAAAAAAATACTATTTGTATTACTTTTAATCTATAATATTTCCCATTCTCAAAATCTATTTCAAGGTAAAGTTTATTATAAAGCTTCTTTGATTAAACAGAAAAAGTCTAATAAAAAAATGACAAATGAAGTTAAAGAAATTATAGAGAACTCTAAAGATGCTGATTTTGTTTTATATTTCAATAAAACAGAATCTGAATATAAAGAAATAAAAAAAATGAATTTAGAAGTTGAGGCAAGCGTTAATTTAACTCAAGTATTGGGTGGGGGTAGTGATATTTATTTTACAACAACAGAATCAAGTGTAAAACCTTTTTTTAAAAAAGAGCGAGGGGGAGATGTGCTCTTAATTAATTATGAGAAAACAAAATGGGATCTTACACAAGAGTCAAAAATGATAGGAAAATACAAGTGTTTTAAAGCTATTGATGTTAATATAGATAATAAACCAAGTTATAAACATACAGAAGTTTGGTATACACCTTCAATACCTGTTTTTTTTGGACCCAAAAATTTTCACGGCTTACCGGGCTTAGTACTACAAGTCAACACAAGTTCTTTTTTGTTAAATGCGTATAAAATTAATTTGAATAGTAAGGAGGTTGTAAAAATAATTAAACCACTAGAAGGAATTAAGATTTCAAAAGAAGAATACTATAAGAAAGCTTCAGCCTTTTTTAAAAAGAAAAATTAATTAAAAAAAAATATTAAAAACAATATTATTATTATTAAGTCCAATAATAATATTTACGAGTGCAAGTAACTTAAATATCGTAAAATTAGAATAAATTAGGAGAGCACTAGAATGTGTTGATATAGCAAAAACAGCAACGCTTTTAGTTGTTGATTATTTTGATTTAGATTTAAATGATACAGTTGATTTAACAATAGCTATTTCAATCTACTATGGACTTTATTCTAATTGTTACTTTCAATCTCTAGAATAGAATTAAATGAAACAAACTATGAATAAATTTTTAGCTCTAATTTTTTATTATCATGAAGTACTTATGTAAATAATGGTAAAATACAATCAGTAAATTATTTTAAAAGAAAAGATGAAAATCTAGAATACAAAAAATGCCAAATTCATTTTTAAATAATAATGATAAAAACTTAATTTTTGAAAAAGAACTTCTTATTTATTTTAATACTTGTTATTTCAACAACAACTTTTTCCCAAAGAATAACATTTTTTGGTACAGTAAAAGACAGCATCCAAAACCCAATGCCTTATGCAAACGTAATTGCAAAGCCAAAAGATGTTTCTAAAAACTTACAGTTTGCTATAACAGATAATGAAGGGTATTATAAATTAATTTTAGAGCAAGGAGATTCAATTACCATTAGTATTTCTTACTTGGGCTATAAACCTATCGATTATCTGTTTATTGCTTTGAAAGACACAAAAAAAGATTTTATTTTACAGCAATCTTCAGAACAACTAGATGAAGTAATTATAGAAATGCCTGTAACTGTGCGTGGAGACACAACCATATACAAAACAGGTAAATTTACAGATGGCTCTGAACGTAAACTAAAAAATGTATTAAAAAAATTACCTGGAGTTGAGGTTGATAAAAATGGAGGCGTAACTGTACAAGGCAAAAAAGTTACCCAAATGTTAGTAGATGGCAAAAAGTTTTTTGGTGGCAACTCAAAATTAGCGGTAGAAAATATTCCTGCAGATGCAGTTGGTAATGTAGAGGTTATCGATAATTATAATGAGGTTTCGTTTTTAAAAGGGTTAACAGATTCTGATGAAATGGCAATGAACATCAAACTAAAAGAAGATAAAAAGCGTTTTGTTTTTGGTGATGTAGAAGCTGGTAAAGGCAATGATAATTTTTATAAAACTAGTGCAAATCTGTTTTATTATTCGCCCAAAACTAATGTCAATTTTATAGGAAACCTAAATAATATTGGCGAAAAAACGTTTACGTTTAGAGATTATCTAAGTTTTTCTGGAGGCGTAAATGCAATTTTTAGTGGAAATTTTAATTTTAGAGGTGGCGATTTTTCTCAATTTATGGAAAATAATGATGTAATAACTAGTAAACAAAAATTTGGCGCATTAAATATTACTAAAGTTGCTACTCAAAAATTAGATGTTTCTGGGTATGCTATTTTTTCTAATTCAAACAACGGTAGTTTTGTAGAAAACTTAAATGAATACACCACATTTTCAGAACAAAGAACCAATGCAATAAATACAGATAATCTTTTAGGAATTGGGAATTTAAATCTAGAATACAAGCCAAACTCATTAGAAAGATGGGTGGCAAGAACACAAGTAAAAAGAACAAATAACACAAATAACAATAGCTTACTATCTTTGGTAAATGGCAATACAAATACGATTGATACAGATAGAGATTTAACAGCAACGTATATCAACCAAAACATTGAATGGCATAAAAGACAAAATGAGAAGCATACATTTTCATCAGTCATCAATTATACGTTTGATAAAAGTAATAAAACTGCTTTCTGGCAAACGCAAGACCCTATTTTACAAGGTTTAATTCCGGTTGATGAAACACAAGATTTTTTAAGAATCAATCAATTAAAAAACACGCAAGAACATAATTTTGATGGCGTTTTTAAGCATTTTTGGGAAATAAACAACAGCAATCATATATATACAACAATTGGTAATAAGTTTTTAAGTGAAGATTTTTTTACAGATGACAGCCAAATTTTAGATGATAACACCATTAATAATTTTGGAACTGGTGGTTTTGGTAACGATTTAAATTTTAAGTTAAATGACTTTTTTTTAGGAGTTCACTACAAATTTAGAACAGGTATTTTTACTGTAAAACAAGGTTTTGAAGCCCATAATTATAGTTGGTCTTTGCAAAATCAAACGGATTTAAATAAAAATAAATGGGTGGTTTTACCCGATTTTTTAGCAAAAATTGAGTTTAATAAATCTAAAAAAATTACTATTAATTACAATTTAAAAACGGCATTTTCTGATGCTAGTAAATTTGCCAATCGTTTTTATTTACAATCGTATAATTCCGTTTTTAAAGGAAATGAAACCATAGAAAACAACCTATTTCATAATGCAAGAATTTACTACAGTAGGTTTAGTTTGTACAGAGGTTTAATGCTATTTGCAAGTTTAAATTACAACAAACAACTAAGAGGTATTAGAAATACAGTTGATTTTAATGATATCAATCAATTTTTAACGGTAAAAATGTTTGATGACCCTTCAGAAGATTGGCGAGGAAATATCAACCTGCAAAAAAGTATTCATAATTTAAAATACAAGGTTGATGTTGGTTTTAACAACTCAAAATATATTCAAGAATTAAATAACAATATCCAAACCAACACAAACAATAATTACGATTATGAGTTTGGCATAGAAACCTTGTTTGATAAATTCCCAAAAATAGAAATCGGCTTAAAAAGAACCATTGGCAATTTTACTGCAAGTACAAACACCTCAAAATTTGTAACCACAGAGCCTTTTATAACTGTTGATTATGATTTTTTAGAAGGTTTTATTTTTAATTTCGATTATAGAAAAAGCAATTATCAAAATAAAACATTAGATCAAAAAAACACCTACGAAATTGCAAATGCAATGGTATCTTACAAAGGAGAAAATTCTGCTTGGAGTTATAAAATAACCGCTCAAAATTTATTGAACGTAAAATTTAAACAAAGTAATCGTTTTTCAGATTTTTTAATTTCGGATAGCAAAACCTTTATTTTGCCAAGAATTATACTATTTAGTATTGGGTATAATTTGTAGCGTTTCAATTTTCAGTAGCAGTTTACAGTCAGTTGCTAACTGAGCACTGCTGCTGATTACTGCCACTGTAAACTGCT
>JBNMNZ010000197.1:0-4163 GCA_051276605.1 Polaribacter sp.
ACTCTTGCACTCATATCTCCATATAAAGGATAATTCGAAGATAAAACTGTAATATTATTTGCTTTACAAAATTGTTCCCATTTAAAAATTGGTGCACCAAAAGGTAGTTGTAATTTCTTAGCTTCATCGCTCATAGAAATAACACAACCATCGTTATTGCTTAAAATAGCAACTGGTTTTCCTTGTAAATTCGGGTTAAAAACCCGTTCACAAGACGCATAAAAATTATTACAATCGACCAATGCAAACATGCTATAAAAATACAAGAAATATGAAACGAAAGTTTGATAAAAAGAAATAGTAATGAACAATTAGCAATAGAAAACAACTCTCTAAATAAGAATCTGATTGTTAAAAAAGTATAACTACCTGTAAATCTATTTCATAGATACTTTGTTATAAGCACTTTTTAATTTTTTTATTACAGGTTCCATTTCTTCTTTGTTTAGATGCCCAAAACCAAAACGAATGGCACAGGTGTTTTTATCCTGATAAAGAATGGTTTTTGGTAGAAATAAATTATCTTTTTCGGCTTCTTCGGCTAGTTTTACCAATGATATACTCGATTGAAATTGTAACCAAATTGCCAAGCCACCAGCGGGTATATTCCATTGGGCAATTTCTGAAAAATATTCAGTTAGAAGTTTGCATAAACAATCGCGCCTTTCTTTATATATTACAATATTTTTTTTCATCAGGCGATAAATTTCACCTTCATTAATTAATTCCGACAGCATTTGTTCTTGTATTAAATCGCCTTGTTTGTCTAGCAATTGTAAATAATTTTTTGCTTCCGAGATTAGGTTTTCTGGAGCAACTACAAATCCTGTTTGAAAACTTGGAAACAATGATTGTCCGAGCTTTCCTAAATAAATAACCATACCGTTTGTATCTGCACTTGCCATGGGCAAAATTGCAGAACTTTCAAACTGAAAATCGTAATCGTAATCATCTTCGATAATAGCAAATTCGTATGCTGCAGCAAGTTGTAACAATTCTAAGCGACGTTCTGCACTTAATGTCACCGATGTTGGGTAATCTCTATGAGCACATATATATACACTTCGAATACTTCCTTTTACAAAATGATTTTTTATATATTCAATATCTAAACCATTAGCATCCACAGGAATTGTTTTGATGGTTGCGCCTGCTTGTTGAAAAATCATATTAGATGCATAATTACTTAAATGCCCTACTAATACTACATCGTTTTGTTTTATTAATAATTGAGAAACAATGTACAAACTCATTTCTGTACTACGTGTACTTATGAGATTATCTGGTTTTATATGAAAACCTCTAGTTGCATTTAAATAATTACATAGCTGAGTTTGAAATAATGAATAAGAAAACTTATTTGGTATGTTCCATTTTTTTACCAACGTTTTTCGTTTCATGGCAGCACTATACCATCTTGTAAATTGATGTACAGGATGCAAACGTAAATCAGGTTTCCCATCATTAATAGTGTATTTTGCATTTGTTAACTGAACAGTTGATGCTAAATGAAATGATTTTTGAAAAGGAAACCCTGTTGTTTTAGCAGATGTATATGCTTGATTTGTTTTTTGAGAAGGGGCTTTTATTTTTGCTATTTTTAGTGCTGGGTCCAAAACAAATGTCCCTTTATTTGGTCTTATTTCTACCCAACCTTGAGAGGCCAACTCTTCGTAGATCGCAACTGCTGTATTTCTATGGACTTTTAATAACTTCGCTAACACACGGGTTCCTGGCAATATTGTGCCTTTTGTTAAATTTTGACGTTGTATCGCATTTACAATTTTCTGTGAAACCTGTATGTATACAGGTTGAGACATTGACCTGTCAAAATTAACTAGTTGTTTGAATAATGTATTAACCGGACTATCTATCATTTTAAAACTGGACTAGTTTAGTCGTCCGGAAAGTTACGACTTTTGCACTGTTTTTAAATTAAAATAACAATTAAAATGAACCAAAGAAAATCACTAATTATTGCAATCTTATTATTGCATTTGAATTTGTTTTCCCAAGAAAAAAAGCAAATACAAGAATTAGATACCATCGTAATAAAATCGACTAGAATAGATTTACCATTCAAAGAAAACTCTAGAACAATAGATATTATTACAGCAAAAGACATAAAAAACAGTGCGGCAACAAATGTAGCAGATCTTTTACAGCAAGTTGCAGGTGTAGATATTAGAAGAAGAGGAACTGCCGGGAGCCAAGCTGATTTGCATATTAGAGGTGGTGGTTTCGATCAAACTTTATTATTAATTGATGGTATTAAAATGGATGATTCCCAAACGGGACACCATACAATGAATGCCGCTTTACCAATTGAAGTTATTGAGCGTATAGAAATAATAAAAGGTCCTGCAGCAAGAGTTTTTGGTCAGAATGCATTTACAGGAGCTATAAATATTGTGACTAAAAAGAAATTATCAAACACGCTTTCTGCTAATATTGAAACAGGTTCTTTTGGGCAACTTAATGGTTCTGTAACTGTTGGAGAAGAGTTCGAAAATTCATCAATAATTGCACATGTTGGTGTATTAACTTCGGATGGTTACCGTACAAATTCTGATTATGAAAACAAGAATTATTTATTAAAAGGAATTTTCAATAAAAAAAAGCAACCTATAGAAGTGATTGCTACTTTTTTCGACAAAAAATTTGGAGCACAAAATTTTTATACACCAGATTCATGGGGGTTTAATGAGTATGAAGAAACACAAAGTAGTTTATTAGGAGCTTCTACAACTTTTAGAACTGAAAAATTTAAGATTACACCAAGAGTTTATTGGAAAAGAGGGCAGGATATCTTTTTATTGAAAAGAGACGATCCAAGCTTTTATAGAAATTTACACACTACGAATAAAGTTGGTGTAGAAACGAATGCTTCTTATACTTCTAATTATGGTATTACAGGTTTTGGAATAGATGTTTCTAGCGTTTCTATAAGCAGTAATAATCTAGGCGATAGAAATAGAACGATGGCAAACTTATTTTTAGAACATCGTTTTAAATTAGGGGATAAAGTAGATGTTACTCCTGGAGTTGCAGTTACGTATTTCTCTGATTTTAAATTTCATGCGTTTCCTGGTTTAGATCTTGGTATTCAATTATCAGATAATTTAAAAGCGTACGGAAATTTAGGAATTACATACAGAATACCAACCTATACCGATTTATACTACAGTGATAACACTACGGATGGAAACCCTAATTTAAAACCAGAAGAAGCGTTTGCACAAGAAATTGGGTTGAAATATAATTCAGGAAGATTTACAACTTCTGTAGCAATGTTTAATAGAGATGCTACTAATTTAATCGATTATATTCGTCAAAATACAACGGATTCTAAATATACAGCATCTAATATTACAAAAGTAAATACAAAAGGTTTTGAGTTAAATGCAGATTATCGTTTTAAAATAAACGAGTTTAATCAGACGTTGTCATTTGGATATAATTTTTTAAATGATGATATTTTAGATCAAAATAAAGAGTTGTCTCGTTATTCTTTAAATACATTAAAGCATCAATTTATAACTCGTTTTACAAGTAAGTTGTTTAAAAATGTAAGACAAAATATTATTTACAAACATGCAGAACGTGCTATTGGAACAAGCTATAATGTTTGGGATGCTTCTATAATTGTAGACTTTAATGAATTTATTTTTACAGTTACTGCTAATAATATTTTTGACGCAGCATACATAGAATCTGGTTTTGTACCAATGCCATCTAGTAGTGTATTATTCGGCTTACGTTATAGCTTTTAATAAAAAACTCCAACATTACATCACGAAAGCCTTGATCTATTTTTATCAAGGCTTCTTGTTTTATGAAAATTATTGAAAACTTCATGTAACAAAATCTTTTTTAAGCGACTAATAATTGAAACTCATGTGTATTTTAGTGCTTCATTACTATTATTTCTAGAATAAAAATGTCACTAATTAAAGTTTAAAATCAGCTAAAAATAACACTTTTAAAAGTTTATTTTCATAAAAATGAGTTTCTCTTTACATTGATAAAATAAATTGCTTTATTCAGTCAAAAATCTTTATATTTAATCACTTTTAAAACGAACTTGCTATGATGGAATGGTTTCAAGAATTGCCCTCTTTTCAAAAGACATATTGGATAATTACAGGGATTTCTACATTTAT
>JBNMNZ010000198.1:0-4137 GCA_051276605.1 Polaribacter sp.
TTTTTTAATATAGAATCTACAATCTCTGGTTCATACTCCTTAGTAATAGCAATTCTGGTTAAAATATCTGATCTTAAATCAAACTCATAGGCTCCTGGTATATTTTTTATTTTAGCAACAATATTACCTTCAATTAAATTAGATTGAAAATAACAATAATATTTTTCAAGCTTTAATTCTTTATGGTTTTTTATTTTATGAAGGAGCCCATAAATATAACTGCTCTTTAGTTTTTCTTTTAAGTTTTTTTTTTTCAAAATATTTTTTCTTTTTTATAAATATAGTATGTATTTATAATTAAATAAATATCGACTAATATAGGCAAAAGAGTTAAAGTATATATACTAAAAACATCAAAAATATATAATATTAAAACTAAAACAAGAAATATAAAAGTTGAATAAATCATTAAATTTCTAAATGTTTTTTCATACCCTAAAGACCATAAACCTACTGTTAAATAATAATTTAAAATATGTGTTGTAAAAATAGTAATAGAAAATATTCTTAAAATATTTATACTATCAGTCATCTCCTCACCCCCTAAAAATTCTATAAGGTATGGCCCAAATAAATACAAAATAAATATAACTACAATTGCGTAACAACTCATAATTTTAGTGGTTAACTTAACAAGTTTTAAATTTTTAGTTTTGGCAACTTGAGGATATATAGTATTTCTGACGATATTTAAAGGTACGTTCCTAAAAGCACTTATAATTTTGTCAGCTAAATCATAATAAGCTAATTCAGTCATCCCTAAAACCGATCCTATAATTACTTTATTAGAATTTGCAAAAATAGAAACAGATAAATCTGAAATAAAAAAAGTAAAAGAATTTTTAAACGTTGTTATTAAGTCTTTAGAGAAGCTATAGCTAAACTTTAGTTTATCTTTTTTGAAAACTATTATTAAACTTATAACACCAGGAATTAAAGAACTTGCTCCATAAATAAAAGGTACTTTTATATAATCTTGAGGAGATTTAATTAAAATAAAAATAAAAATCAGTGAAGATATTTTACTAACAAAGTATATATATGTAATATATTTCATTTTTTCAATTCCTTGAAAGTACCATTTTGGGAAAATCACATCAAATAAACAGACCCAAAGTGACAAGAAAAACAATAATCTATACTCATAAATAAAAGGAAATATTTCAGATAAAACATATAAAGCCACTAAAATAAATAGGAAGAGAATAATTTTTAAAGTAATAACATTACTTACAATTTTACTTAATTTGTAATGATTTCCAGCATGAATACTTACCTCTTTAATAGCATAAGTTTCTAGCCCAAAATTTTGAAGAATAAAGAAATATGAAATAATTGATTGAGCAAAGATAACTAATCCATAATTTTCTTTACCTAAAGTTATAATTAAATATGGTAAGGTTATAAATGGAACAATAATATTTATAATTTCAACCAACGTTAAATAGGTGAAATTTTTAAATATGTTATTATTAGATTTAAGTAATAGAAAAAACTTATTTAAAGCCATGAATTAAAGAATGCATAAAGTATTCAAATAACAATTGTCCATTTTTTGATTTTTAATTTCTAATAGAGAAAATACAATTATTAAACATATAATTTAGTTTACTTGTTTTAAAGTTTTAATTGTGATCTTTTTTAATTATTGTAAAAAGTTTTTAATTTTCCATCTTTTTCAGATAACACAATTTCATCCTCTCCTAACATCCAATCAATATTTAATTCTGGATCATTAAATATAACGCCACCTTCTGACTCTTTATTATAATAGTTATCACATTTATAAGATACAATGGTATTATCTTCTAAAACAGAAAAACCATGTAAAAAACCTTTTGGAATAAATAATTGCTTGTTATTTTCTCCGGATAAGATACAGCTAAAGGATTGCCCAAACGTTTTTGAATCCTTTCTAGCATCAACTACAACATCTAAAACCTCTCCTTGTATAATGCGTACTAATTTAGCCTGCGCAAACTTACCTTTTTGAAAATGCAACCCTCTTAAAATACCTCTTTGAGAAATAGATTGATTGTCTTGTACAAAATCAATTTTAAGACCTATTAATTTTTCAAATACTGTTTTATTAAAACTTTCAAAGAAACTTCCTCTATTATCATCAAATATTTTTGGTTCTATAACAAAACAACCTTCTAATTGTGTTTCTTTTACTTTCATTAAATTTCCATCAAATTTTTACCATAACCACTTTTTAAAAGTGGTTTCGCTAATTCTTGTAATTCTTTTTTATTTATAAAACCACTGGTAAAAGCTGCCTCTTCTATTGAGCCTACTTTTAAACCTTGTCTTTCTTCAATAACCTCGACAAAATTACTTGCCTGTATTAACGATTTAAAAGTACCCGTGTCCAGCCAAGCGGTGCCTCTGTCCAGTATTCTAACAGATAAATTACCTTCCTTTAAATACGCCTTATTTATGTCGGTAATTTCTAACTCTCCTCTTTTACTTGGTACTAATTTTTTTGCTTTTTCTATAACAGAGTTATCATAAAAATAAATACCAGGAACTGCAAAATTAGATTTTGGTTCTTTCGGTTTTTCTTCTATTGATATTGCATTCTGATGCTCATCAAACTCAACAACTCCATATCTTTCTGGATCATTTACATGATACGCATAAACAATTCCTCCCTCGGGATTTGTGTTTTCTTTTAATAATTTTGATAATCCTGAGCCATAAAAAATATTATCTCCTAAAATAAGGGCAACACTTTCGTTTGCAATAAAAGCTTCTGCAATTAAAAAAGCTTCTGCTAATCCATTTGGATTTTCTTGAATTTCATATTGAAACTTACATCCAAATTGATTCCCATTTCCTAGTAATTTTTGAAATAATGGCAAATCTTGTGGAGTCGAAATAATTAAAATATCACTAATTCCTGCTGAAATCAATGTTGATAAAGGGTAATAAATCATAGGTTTATCATACACAGGCATTAATTGCTTACTTACCGATAAAGTAAGAGGATGCAATCTTGTACCTGAACCACCTGCTAAAACTATTCCTTTCATTGTTTATATTTTTTCAAATACCATTTAATGGTTTTTTTGACACCTTCATCAAAGCTTTCATCTGATTTCCAATTTAATTCATTTTCTATTTTAGACGCATCAATTGCATATCTAAAATCATGACCTAATCTATCTTCAACAAATGTTATTTGTTTTTTGTAGGATGCTTTTTTAGGGAGTATTTCATCTAAAATGGCACAAATTGTAGTAGCAATATACAAATTATTATGCTCATTTTCTCCTCCAATATTGTAAGTTTCGCCTGCTTTACCATTTTGATAAGCAAGTTCTATTCCTTTGCAATGGTCTAAAACATACAACCAATCTCTAATGTTTTTCCCGTCACCATAAATGGGAATATTTTCTCCAGAAATTGCTTTTCGAATAATTGTAGGAATCAGTTTCTCGTCGTGCTGTTTTGGCCCATAATTATTAGAGCAATTTGTTGTCACAACATTTAATCCATAGGTGTGAAAATAACTTCTAACCATAAAATCTGAAGAAGCTTTTGAAGCACTGTAAGGACTGTTAGGCGCATAAGATGTTTCTTCGGTAAAGAGTCCTGTTTCTCCTAAAGTACCATAAACTTCATCAGTAGAAATATGATGAAATCTAGCATTTTTAAATTCTTTCTGATACTTATTTGTAGCATCCATCCAATAATTTTTTGCAACATCTAATAAATTAAAGGTTCCGAAAATATTGGTTTTAATAAAAGTGTCTGGATTTTTAATAGAATTATCTACATGTGATTCTGCTGCAAAATGTATAACACCTGTGAATTTATACTTTCTAAAAAGTCTTTCTATGAAGCTTCTATCACAAATATCGCCTTTAACAAAAGTGTATCTAGAATCGTTTTTAACCTCTGTTAAGTTAAAAAGATTTCCTGCGTAGGTTAACAAATCAAGATTGACTACTTTAAATTCTTTGTTATTCCCTAAGAAATAAGGAATAAAATTAGACCCTATAAAACCTGCTCCTCCAGTTATAAGAACTGTTTGCATTATTTACTTTTTGTAGTTTTCTAAAAACTTATTTAATTTAATGAAGAGCAAAAATAAGATCATTAATCCAGCACTTGCCATTGCAAATAAAAACC
>JBNMNZ010000199.1:0-4099 GCA_051276605.1 Polaribacter sp.
GAAGTGAGCAAAACAAGAAAGTAAATACACTTTCTGGAGGAGAAAGAAATAGACTTCATTTAGCGATGACTTTAAAAGAAGAAGGAAATGTTCTTTTATTAGATGAGCCAACAAATGATCTAGATGTGAACACATTAAGAGCATTAGAAGAAGGTTTAGAAAACTTTGCGGGTTGTGCAGTTGTTATTTCTCACGATAGATGGTTTTTAGATAGAGTTTGTACACATATCTTAGCTTTTGAAGGAAATAGTGAAGTATATTTCTTTGAAGGTGGTTTTTCTGAATACGAAGAAAATAAAAAGAAACGTTTGGGTGGAGATTTAATGCCGAAACGAATTAAATATAGAAAGTTAATTAGATAATATTTATTGCATATAAAAAGCCTCATTTCCTTCCGGAAATAAGGCTTTTAACTTCCTCTTTTTCTATCACAATTAACTAGCGATTAGTTATGATATTTTAATTTAAAATAACTATAGCACAAATATAGGGAAGCATTTTGAAATTAAAACAGGTATAAATACCTGTTTTTTTTAATTTCTTCTTTTTCTTTCGTTTTTACTTTTCTTTACTATTTTCCGTTTCGTCGTTTTTTTTACTTTTCTTTTGCTAGTATCGGGTTCTATATAAGAACTAGTAGTTTTTCTTTTTCTTGCTGTAACTGTCCTTTTAGGGTTTATAGAAGAAGTCTTCCTATATGTAGTATTATTACTTCTTTTTTTTGCTGCGACTTTTCTATAAGAAGTATTTCTCCTTTTTGTTTCTGTATTTGGTGTTCTCTTAGAAATTGTTGAAGCGTGTTTTCTTCTTTTTAAAATTGTACTTCTCTCTCCGATTTTTCCTTTAGGTCTTGCTTTATAATAATAAAAATTTTTGTCTTCTCTAAATTGAGTATAATTATTTTTAAAGTCATTTCTGTAAAAGTAAGTATCATTATAGTCAAAAACATCACCAAAATTTATGCTGAATCGAATACCATTTTCAAAATAAAAATCCCGAACATTTCCATAGAAATTTGGATTTCCCCATCGATCATACTGTACACTTAAATCGCCAACATTTGTAAGTTGTCCAAATCGATACCTTAAAAAAACACTACCAATCCTAGTAACATTTCCTCTATAATCATAGTTGATAATTGCATTTCCAATTCGGGTAATTCTTCCACTATAATCTCTATTAACTTTAACGGCTCTGTTCTTATGAAATTTTCTACCATTATAATTATAATAAGAATCAGCAACATACGAGTTAAAATCAAAATCACCATTTGTAAAAATAAAGAACTTGATTCCACTTTCTGTAAAATTTACAGCGTTGTTATAATTATAATAAACACTAACTTTTCTAATTAGTGATCTTTCGCCGTTTTTAGCTTCAATAGCAGAAACCATAATGAACATTCCTAATAATATAAGTACACCTTTTTTCATAATATATGGTTTTAAGGGTTTTGCTTACTCTAATTACTTTTCAGCTTCCGTATTTGATAAGATAATTTTCAAATAGCGTGCCAAAAAAATAAATTTAGTTTTTTACTTAGTCAATTTCGGGACTATTACAAAAGTAATATGGTAGTTATGTTCTTTTAAAAGATTTGAAATAGACTTAATTGTAGTGATGTGATTTTTTAGATATCTACTACTTGAATAGAAATATTTAAAATAGTTTAGAAGCTATAAAGAAATATTTAATGACAAAAACAGCAACTTCTGATAGGGTAGGTTTTGGTGAAATTACCATTAAACTAGAATATTGAAAGTTTTTTATAGACTAAACCTATTTAAAAAATCTTTAGTTTTTTTATGTAAAATGAGTTTCAAATGGGTTGCGCATAGCTTTTCTTATTAGCTGGTTTAATGTGTGTCGGAAAAAAGTTTTAAATTTTAGTACGTTTAACCTCGGTTATTTGCGATTAGTCAGATGTTGAGTATAGTATTTATCAATTTGGAATTGAATTTACAGATGTAGGTTTATAGGGCGATTTTTCAATATTAAATAAAAATTAAGAAGTGTTTTAAAATTTAAAATTATGGTTTTATTTGTTCAAAAGTATACTCTTGATTATTTTGTGTTATATAGATCTCCTTACAACTGGTTGGGTATATAAATTCATGATTTTGACTTAAATTGAAAGAAGAATTATCAGTTATAAAAATACCCTCAAAGTCTTTTTCTCCACTTATTGTATATCTAGAAATTTTATATTTTATAGTATCTATTTTTTCTTCGATCTTAAACCAAGCTCCACTACCTAATCCAGGTAACCAAGTACCATTTGTTAAATTAAATGTTTCTATGTTTGGTAATTCAGTACCAATTAAATTAAGCTCGAAATTAAGTTTTTTAAAAAAAGTAGCATTGTATTCTTTTAAAATAGATCTATTTTTATATTCATAAATTTGTTGGTTTTTTACATTATAAACCACTTCAATCGTTTTTCCTTTTAAAATATTTCCAATAGGACTTGGTGTTAAGAAATAAGAGCTTTTTAATTTTAGTTTAATACTCTTTTTTGTACATGAATTTATGATTGTATCGGTTACAAAACGAGCACAATTAGTTCCGTTTTTAATAAATGCACCATAAGGTAATTCTTTTTTATCAATTAAATTATAAATAAATTTAATGGCGTTACTATAATTAATTTGATCATTAACACTTGCAATTAAACGACCTTCTCCATGAGTTTTTTTAGGATGTTTTTCCAACCACAACAATATATCATCTAGATTTATTAGGGTGTCATTTTTAAAGTAAGCTTTTAAAGGAATATAAATCTCTGGATCTGTTTCAAAAGAGCGTACTCTACCATTTCCATAAGAAGTCATATATCGGCCAAAATCAAAATATTTAATTTCAGGTTCATTTTTTTTAATCAATAACAATGCAGAATGCCCAGCTTTAATAGCGTGCTTTGTACCTATCCCAATTTTCGGCCAAATTTTACTAGAAAACTCCCTATAGGCTGGCCTAACGATAGTATCAGGAAAGGATAATATAACGATAATTGCATCTTCCACTTCACTTGTTTTCATTCTCAGTAATTCTTATCTTTTTTTTAATTTATGTAATTTTCTTTACTTTAGATATTTATTTGTCGTTAAAAAGAGAATTACTAATTATTTTAAAAGTTTTAAATGCAAAGTAAATAGTGAAAATTATAGCAGCAAATCCTGCTAAAACTAAGAGGTAAGCAATATAAATTTTAGGGGAATCTGAAAATCTATCAAAAGCTTTAAACCCCATAGTTAAAATGATCGGAGAGGCGATAAAAAGAAATACTAAAATTCCTAATCTTATTAATCCTTTACCTAATAACTGTGTGTCTATACTCATGGCTTATAATTTTGAATTGCATTTCTTACACTTCCAAATTCTTGTAATAGTGTACTTGCTGTTTTTTGGTTGATGTTTAATGCTGTAATTAACATTTTTTCACCTCTATCAACTAATTTCTTATTAGATAGTTGCATATCTACCATCTTATTTCCTTTTACTTTTCCGAGTTGAACCATGGACGTAGTAGAGAGCATGTTTAGCACTAGTTTTTGTGCCGTTCCTGCTTTCATTCTAGAGCTTCCTGTTACAAACTCTGGACCTACAACGACTTCAATAGGTAATTGCGCTGTGATTGATAAAGGACTATTTTTATTACAAGAAATACTACCTGTAATAATATTATTTTCGTTGCATTTTTTTAAAGCAGAAATCACATAGGGTGTTGTACCTGAGGCAGCAATGCCAACTACAATATCTTTGTCAGAAATAGTATGTTCTTGTAAATCTAACCAACCTTGATTGGTAGAATCTTCAGCAAATTCAACAGCTTTTCTAATGGCATAATCTCCACCTGCAATTAAACCAATAACCAATTCATGAGGAACACCAAAGGTTGGTGGACATTCAGAAGCATCTAAAATACCTAATCTACCAGAAGTTCCAGCACCAATATAAAAAAGCCTTCCTCCGGTTTCTAATTTTTCAATAATTTGGTGGGTTAATTTTTCTATTTGAGGTAGCGCTTTTTCCACTGCTATAGCAACCGTTTTGTCTTCGTTATTAATGTTGGTTAATAATTGAGACACACTCATCTTTT
>JBNMNZ010000200.1:0-4096 GCA_051276605.1 Polaribacter sp.
CCATCGACATCGGCATCACACATAATAACTACTTTATGATAACGTACTTTAGATAAGTTTAAAGCTCTTGGATCTTCTTCTGTACCAATAGAAACACCTAAAGCTGTAAACATATTTTTGATTTCCTCATTTTCAAAAACTTTATGTTGCATCGCCTTTTCAACATTCAAAATTTTTCCACGAAGTGGAAGAATTGCCTGAAAGTTTCTATCACGCCCTTGTTTTGCTGTTCCACCTGCAGAATCTCCCTCAACTAAGAAAATTTCACATTGTGCCGGGTCAGTTTCTGAACAATCAGATAATTTACCAGGTAAACCACCAATAGACATGACCGTTTTACGTTGTACCATTTCTCTGGCTTTACGTGCTGCGTGTCTTGCTGTTGCTGCTAAAATTACTTTTTGAACAATTATTTTAGCATCATTAGGGTTTTCTTCTAAGTAGTCCGTTAACATCTCTGAAACGGCTTGAGAAACCGCAGAAGATACATCTCTATTTCCTAATTTGGTTTTAGTTTGCCCTTCAAATTGTGGCTCTTGTACTTTTACAGAAATAATCGCTGTTAATCCTTCACGGAAATCATCACCAGCAATTTCGAACTTTACATTTTTGAGTAATCCAGATTCATCTGCATATTTTTTTAAAGTATGCGTTAAACCTCTTCTAAAACCAGATAAATGAGTTCCTCCTTCGTGCGTGTTGATATTATTTACATAAGAATGTAAATTCTCAGAATACGAAGTGTTATAAACCATGGCAACTTCAACAGGAATTCCATTTTTCTCACCTTCCATTGAAATTATATTCGCAGTCAATTGCTCGCGAGTAGAATCTAAGTATCTAATGAATTCTGGCAATCCTTCATCACTATGAAAAACCTCTGTAGGATAATTACCTTCATCATCAGTTGTACGGTTGTCTGTTAAAGTAATCGTAATTCCTTTATTTAAATAAGACAATTCTCGAAGACGAGATGCCAACGTATCATAATTGAACTCCGTAGTTTGAGTAAAAATACTTTTGTCTGGTAAAAAAGTAACAACAGTTCCGTTAAAGTCAGTTTCTCCAATAGTTTTTACCGGATATAATGCTTTTCCTTTAGAGTATTCTTGTTGCCAAAGTTTACCATCTTTATGAACGGTTGCAGTTAAATGTTCTGATAATGCGTTAACACAAGAAACACCGACACCATGTAAACCTCCAGAAACTTTATAAGAATCTTTATCAAATTTACCTCCAGCACCAATCTTTGTCATTACAACTTGTAATGCAGAAACGCCTTCTTTTTCGTGGATTCCAACAGGAATTCCACGACCATTATCTTTCGTTGTAACAGAATTATCTTCGTTAATAGTAACATTAATCGTGTCACAATAACCACCCATCGCTTCATCAATAGAATTGTCTACGACTTCATATACTAAATGGTGTAAACCTCTTGTACCAACATCTCCAATATACATAGATGGACGCATTCTTACATGCTCCATTCCTTCTAATGCCTGAATACTGGAGGCATCATAATTATTTTTTTTGTCTTCGCTCATTATAAAAGTGAATTATTAATTTTTTTAGGTTGATGTAATCCGTCTTAAAAAACGAATTTATTGAACTCAAATTTACGGATTTATCATCTTTTTTAAAGCATTTTTAGCGATTTTGTTTTAAAATTATCAACATTTGTTAAAAACACTAAAGTCTCTTAAATGGCTTAAAAATGATTTTGATTTTAATTTTTAAAATTTTAATGAAGAATAAAATTTTATAAATTGAAAAAATCTCGCATTTGCGAGATTTTTAAAGATACTGTTTCTTGAAATCAAAGAAATTATGTCTAGTTTCTCATAATTTTCACATTCATTTCTTCTACTTTTTTATCTGATAAGATAGAAGGAGCATTAAATAATAAATCTTCAGACGAACCTGTTTTTGGAAACGCCATCACTTCTCTAATAGAAGCTTTCTTTTCTAAAATCATCATTAATCGGTCAACTCCCCAAGCGATTCCTCCATGAGGCGGCGCTCCATATTGAAACGCTTTGTACATCGTGCCAACACTTTTCAGCATTCCTTCTTTATCATAACCCATATTTTTATAGGTTGCTTCTAAAATTTCTGCTTTATGGGCACGAACTGAACCACCGCCAATTTCATAACCATTTAAGATTAAATCGTATTGTTGGGCAATGATTGTTCCGATTTCTTCTCCTTCTCCATTCATATGTTTTTCTAAATCGTAGATAGCTGGCATCGAAAAAGGATTGTGTGTAAACGTCCATCTTCCTTCCTCTGTTTTTTCAAACATTGGGAAATCTACGACCCAAGCAGGACGTAATTCTTTAGGATTGATCAATTTTAAAATGCGTCCCATTTCTTGACGAACTGCATCTAGTGCTTTATTTGCTGTTGCATAATCAGCCGCAGAGAAAAATACAATATCACCAATCTGAGCATCTGTAGCTTTGATGATGTTCGCTGCAATTTCTTCACCTAAAAACTTAATAATTGGCGATTGTAAATCATTTTCATTTACAATAATGTATGCCAAACCACCTAAACCATTTTGTTGAGCAATGGCCGTTAGGTTTTCAATTTGACCTTTAGACATCCGCTTGTTGCCTTGCTCTTTTGCAGAAACCTTAATACATTTTACAATTCCGCCTTCATCAATCGGTTTGCTAAAAACTTGAAAAGTAGTCTCTTTTACAATGTCCGTAATATCTTGCATTTGCAAACCATAACGTAAGTCTGGTCTGTCGCAACCATATTTATCCATGGCGTTTTTATAGGTAATCACCTCAAAAGGATGAAGAATCCATTTTTTACCATAGATTTTATGCACAACCTCATTAAACATTTTCGTGTTTAAATCGATGATCTGTTGCATACTTGCGTATGCCATTTCAATATCTAACTGTGTAAATTCTGGCTGACGGTCTCCTCGAGAATCTTCATCTCTAAAACAACGTGCAATCTGGAAGTATTTTTCAAATCCACCTACCATTAGCATTTGTTTAAACTGCTGTGGTGCTTGTGGAAGTGTGTAAAAAGAACCTGCCTGTTTTCTTGTTGGTACGATAAACTCTCTTGCCCCTTCATCAGTTCCTGCGGTTAGAATTGGGGTTTCAATTTCTAAAAACTCTTCCTCGTCTAAAATATCACGTAATAACTTAATTACTTTATGACGATTTACGATTGCTTTGCGCACTTCATCATTTCGATGATCTAAAAATTTATACTGAAAACGGACATTTTCGTTCGATTTCATCGCTCTTTTTATTTCAAAAGGAAGTGTTTTAGATAAGTTTAGAATATCTAGAGCAGCAGTTTCTAATTCAATTTTACCAGTTCTTAGACCTGCATTATAATCATCTTCTTTTCTTTGAACCACAATTCCAGTAACCATAATTACAGTTTCTGGTTTTAATTTCACCAATTCATCTAAGTTTGGAAATGTTTCTCTACTTAATCGTACTTGAAAAATTTGATTACTTGAATCTCGTAAATCAATAAAAATTAATTCTCCATGATCACGCACACTTGCAACCCAACCTGATAAAGTAACTTCTTCTTTAATTGAGTTTTCTGATAATTGAGAAATTTTATGTGTTCTATATTCTTCTTTTATGACAATCGGAATTTCTGGAAGAACATCTTCTTCTTGATTCTTGTTTTTGGGTTCTTGATTTTTGGTTGTTTGTTGGCTCCCTAGTTCTTGGTTCTTGGCTATTGTTTCAGTATCAGAAAGAGAGGATAAAATCTCTTCACGAATCACTTTCCCAGAGGCACCTTTACCAATAATCCCCATAACTTTACCAACAAGAATTCCAGCTTTTCCTTGGTTTCCAGCTTTAATATCATTTGCAATCGCTTCATTTTGGGCAATTACTT
Source organism: Polaribacter sp. (assembly GCA_051276605.1). GTDB lineage: Bacteria > Bacteroidota > Bacteroidia > Flavobacteriales > Flavobacteriaceae > Polaribacter. The sequence goes on from JBNMNZ010000200.1 coordinate 3,892, forward strand.
TTAGAACCGCAAGCTTAATTTTTTCTTCGGAAATCGTGTTTTCTTCAAAATAGGTATTGTAGTCAAATTTTCTATCTTTTAAATAGCGAATAATTGCATTTTGAACTAAAACGGCTGTAATTTTTTCTGCTTTAAATAGTTGAAAAATTTCTGTTAAATGAGCAACATCATGAATATCCTTATATTCATCAGCACCAATATTATT
>JBNMNZ010000201.1:0-4096 GCA_051276605.1 Polaribacter sp.
CAACATAAAAACACATTTCAATATCAGTACTTATTACTAAATAAAGCTGCTTGGAAAAACGACTATTACTTGGCCAGTAATTTGAATTATTCACTTACTAAAAAAAGATTATTAATGATGACAACACAAAGTTCACACACAAAAATCTTGTTAAAAAAACTGGCGGTAGTTCCGCTTTTAGCCGGATTTATTTTCCTCTTTGCAGAAAGAGTTGAGGCTAAAAACACAGATTCAATATCAGATTCTGTTTTAAAAATTAATGAAATAAATTTAAAACAAAGTAAAGACACGATTCCCTCTAATAAAGTAATAAAATACGAAAAATTATCAGCTACAAAATCTGAAATAAGAGAATACAAATCGTTATTAGCGAAAGGAAAAAAGAACAATATATTTAAGCAAAAAGATGTCCTAAAAATGCAGTATTTATATAAAGTAATGTCTGACAAACAAAAAAAATCAGTAGAGAATGTTTTTAATGTAATTCCAGCTCCTCCACCTCCAGCAGATGGAAAAAAAAAGGAAAACAATTTTAAAACCCCTCCTCCACCTCCAATTTCTGCTTTAGATAACCTAATAAGAATGGCAAAAAAAGACGCAACTTTTTATTTTGAAACTAAAGAAATTACTTCTGATAAAGCAATTGAATTACTTAAGAAAAATAAACATTTAAATATTGATACCAGAAATAAGGATTTAAAAAATCCGGTTGTTATAATTTCTAAGAAAACAATTATTATTAAAGGAATTGACACGGATAAAAAAGAAGAACCAACCTATTATCTTAATGGAAAGGTCATTTCAAAAAAAGAAATAGAAAAAATGAGTTCTGATAACATAAAAAGTATGGATGTTAAAAAAAATAAAGATGGTTCTGGATCTATTTATATAACAAGTAAAAAAACAATTACTATCAAAGGAATTGATACAGCAAAAAAAGAAAAACCAACCTACTATTTGGATGGAAAAGTCATTTCAAAAAAAGAAATAGAAAAAATGAGTTCTGATAACATAAAAAGTATGGATGTTAAAAAAAATAAAGATGGTTCTGGATCTATTTATATAACAAGTAAAAAAGAGTAATCTAAACAACCTCAAATAAAAAAACCTCTAACTTTCGAAGTTTTTTTTGTAACAAATTCTTTACAAACAAGTTATATCTATATAATCAAATAGAAAACTGTGTTAAAAAAATTCTTTATTACTTGCTCTGGAGCTGACAAAAACATTTTAGAAAACTGTTCTAATGGAGAACAAAACAAATTTGTTGGTATTGGCGCCACCGTTTTTTTTACAGCCGTTATGGCGACTATTGCTGGCAGTTATGCCTTGTTTACTGTTTTTGATAATGTATACACAGCCATTTTATTTGGACTTATATGGGGATTATTAATCTTTAATCTAGACCGGTTTATAGTTTCTACAATTAAAAAAACGGATTCTAAACTCAAAGAATTTATACAAGCTTCACCAAGAATAATATTAGCAATTATTATCGCTGTTGTTATTTCTAAACCTTTAGAGTTAAAATTATTTGAGAAAGAAATCAATCAAATTTTATTGACAGAGAAAAACCAAATGACCTTTGATAATAAAACTCAGATTGCACAACAATTTGATCCCGAAATAACTAAAATAAATTCAGAAATTGCTGTTTTAAAACAAGAAATTAATCAAAAGGAAACGGCTACAAACGCCTTGTATGAAACTTATATTGCAGAAGCAGAAGGTAGAAAAGGAACAGAAATATTAGGAAAAGGACCTGTTTATCAAGAAAAAAGAGAAAAACATGATGCTTTTTTAGCTGCCTTCAATCAACTTAAAAAAGGCAATTTAAATAAAATAAAGAGTAAAGAAACTATAATTGCTACTTTAGTAAAAAATCAAAAAATAGCAGAAACAAAATCACAACCTATCATCTCTAATTTTGATGGATTAATGGCTAGAATAAATGCTCTAGGTAAATTGCCTTGGCTTCCATCATTTTTTATTTTCTTGTTATTTTTAGCCATAGAAACATCACCTATAATTGCAAAATTATTAGCACCAAAAGGCGAATATGATTTTAAATTAGAAGATTATGAAACTGCTATAAAAACTTGGGTACAAAAACAAGTGCATCAAAGAGCGCAAATGCTAAAAGCAGATATTGGTATCGATACTAGAGTATATAAAGATCTTTCTGAAGAAGAAGAGTTATATCAGTATAAACAAAAGATCGCAAGAGATTTAATGAAATTACAAGCAGATTCATTTTATAAGAAACAACAAGTAATGTTGTAACTATTAAGCTCTAAAACAAAAAAAAGCGTCCCATTTAAGGGAAGCTTTCCATTGGTTAACAAAACCACGGCATTTTTACTAAAATGCCAAAACAACACAACTAAAAATGCTGCTTTCAACAAAAAACAGCCAGCAAATATACGACGTTTTTACGTATTCGCAATTATACTTACTGTTTTTTATTTTATTCTCAATTGTCTATTAATTCATTTGATTGTATCTTTGCAATCTTTAATAAACATCAGAAAATTTAGACATCAAATGCAATTATCAGAACAAGAAGTTGTACGTAGAGAAAAGCTAGTAAAATTACGTGCTCTAGGCATCAATCCTTACCCTGCAGATTTATTTCCAGTGAATTCAAATTCGAAAGAAATAAAAGAAGCGTATACTGAAAGTAAACAGGTAATTATTGCTGGTAGATTAATGGCTATTAATATACAAGGAAAAGCTTCTTTTGCGCAATTACAAGACGGAGAAGGTAGAATACAATTGTATTTTAATAGAGATGAAATTTGTGCTGGTGAAGATAAAACGTTGTACAATGATGTTTTTAAAAAATTACTAGATTTAGGTGATTTTGTAGGTATTACAGGTACGCTGTTTACAACACAAGTTGGTGAAAAAACAGTGATGGTAAAAGAGTTTAAATTACTCTCTAAAGCCTTAAAACCATTACCAATGCCAAAGGTGAAAGATGGCGTTACTTATGATGCTTTTACAGACCCAGAAATGCGTTACAGACAGCGTTATGCAGATTTAGTGGTAAACCCACATGTGAAAGAAGTATTTATAAAAAGAACAAAATTGTTTAATGCAATGCGTTCTTTCTTTAATGATGCTGGTTATTTTGAAGTTGAAACTCCGGTTTTACAACCAATTCCTGGAGGTGCAGCAGCAAGACCATTTATTACGCATCATAATTCGTTAGACATTCCATTATATATGAGAATTGCGAACGAATTATATTTAAAAAGATTAATTGTTGGTGGTTTTGATGGTGTATATGAATTCTCGAAAAACTTTAGAAATGAAGGAATGGATAGAACCCATAACCCTGAATTTACAGCCATGGAAATCTATGTTTCTTACAAAGATTACAATTGGATGATGGATTTTGCTGAGCAACTGCTAGAGCATTGTGCAATTGCTGTAAACGGAACATCCGAAGCTACTTTTGGTGAACATCAAATAGATTTTAAGGCGCCATATGCAAGAGTTACAATGGCAGATTCTATCAAGCATTTTACTGGTTTTGACATTAATGGAAAAACAGAAGATGAAATTAGAGCAGCTGCAAAAGCAATGAATGTTCCTGTTGATGAAACGATGGGGAAAGGAAAGTTAATTGATGAAATTTTCGGTGAGAAATGTGAAGGAAATTACATTCAGCCAACTTTTATTACAGATTATCCTAAAGAAATGTCTCCGCTTTGTAAAGAGCACAGAGACAACCCTGAATTGACAGAGCGTTTTGAATTAATGGTTTGTGGTAAAGAAATTGCGAATGCATATTCTGAATTAAACGACCCAATTGATCAACGTGAGCGTTTTGAGCATCAATTAAAATTAGCGCAAAAGGGCGATGATGAAGCGACTGAATTTATAGATGAAGATTTTTTACGTGCATTGGAATATGGAATGCCTCCAACATCTGGAATGGGAATTGGAATGGACCGTTTAATTATGTTTTTAACAAATAACCAATCGATACAAGAAGTTTTATTCTTCCCTCAAATGAGACCCGAAAAGAAAGGAACTTCTATTGACCTTAGCCCAGAAGAGAAAGATGTACTTGCTATCATTACAAAAG
>JBNMNZ010000202.1:0-4089 GCA_051276605.1 Polaribacter sp.
ATTCTAATGCTTTATTATAAGCACTTTCAAAACTCATCGGCTTCAAATTTGTGTCTGCTTTTTCTGTTGTAAAATAACTTAATAATTTTTCTGTTGGCATATTACCTGTTAACTCATCTTTTGCCATTGGGCAACCACCATACCCTTTAATAGCGCCATCAAAACGCAAACAACCTGCTTTATAAGCTGCGTCAACTTTTTCATGCCATTTATCAGGAGTTGTATGCAAATGTGCACCAAACTCAATTCCTGGATATTTAGGAATTAGATTTGAAAACAAATAACGAATTACTTCAGGAGTTGAAGTTCCGACGGTATCTGAAAGAGATAGAATTTTTACACCCATTTTAGAAAGTTTCTCAGTCCAATTACCAACAATATCGACATTCCAAGGATCTCCATAAGGATTTCCAAAACCCATAGATAAATAAGCAACAACCTCTTTTTTTGTTTTATCCGCAATATTTAAAATGGCATCTAAAGCCTCAATAGATTCAGCAATCGTTTTATGGGTATTACGCATCTGAAAGTTTTCTGAAATAGAAAAAGGATATCCTAAATAATCTATTTCTTCAAATTGAGATGCATCATTTGCTCCCCTAACATTGGCAATAATTGCTAACAATTTACTTTGAGTTCTAGATAAATCTAACTTCTCTAGCACTGCTGCTGTATCTCGCATTTGAGGAATTGCTTTCGGAGAAACAAAGCTGCCAAAATCAATCGTGTCAAAACCAACTTTTAATAGAGAATTAATGTACAAAGCTTTTTTTTCTGTGGAAATAAAATGAGATTTTATTCCTTGCATTGCGTCTCTAGGGCATTCTATGATTTTGACTTTTTTCATCAACTCAAATATAGATAAAGTAATGTAGTTGCAAAATTATTTCTATTGATTATTATACTCTTTTTAGTAAATTGGCTTTCTTAAATGAGTAAATCAAAAATTATATTACCCATTATTGTTATTTCACAATTTTGCTGTACCTCTTTATGGTTTGCAGGAAACGGAGTCATGAACAATCTTTTAGAAACTTTTAACCTACAAGAAAATACTTTAGGATATTTGACTTCTGCAGTTCAATTTGGATTTATAATAGGTACTCTCGTATTTGCTTTACTTTCAATTTCTGATCGTTTTTCACCCTCAAAAGTGTTTTTCGTAAGTGCAGTCTTAGGAGCTCTCTTTAATCTTGGTTTTATCTGTGAAAATCAAAATTTATATAGTTTGATGAGTTTCCGCTTTTTTACAGGGTTTTTCTTGGCAGGAATTTATCCTGTAGGAATGAAAATAGCTACAGATTATTATCAAAAAGGATTAGGTAAATCTTTAGGCTACCTAGTAGGAGCTTTGGTTTTAGGAACTGCTTTACCACATTTATTAAAAGATATTTTAATGAATTTTTCATGGAAAGTTATCTTAATTACGACTTCTTCATTATCTGTATTTGGTGGTTTATTAATGGTCACCTTTGTGAAAAATGGCCCTTATAGAAAAGCAAGCACTGCCTTAGACTTATCAATCTGTATTAAAGTTTTTAGGGATGTTAATTTCAGAAAAGCTGCTTTTGGATATTTTGGACACATGTGGGAACTGTATACTTTTTGGGCATTTATTCCTGTTTTGTTAATTAAATACCAAGAATTACATTCTGAAATCCTTTTTAATATTCCTATCTTATCTTTTTCAATTATTGCTATTGGAAGCTTGTCTTGTATTTTAGGCGGATATCTTTCACAGAAATTCAATATCAAGAAAACTGCTTTTGGCTTTCTGTTATTGTCTTGTTTATGTTGTCTTGCCTCTCCATTTATATTTCAACTAGTAAATGGAAACCTATTTATTACATTCTTACTTTTTTGGGGAATAGTTGTAATTGCAGACTCTCCTCTATTTTCAACATTAATTGCTCAAAATGCACCACCAAAAGACAAAGGAACTGCTTTAACAATTGTAAATTGTATTGGCTTTTCTATTACAATTATTAGCATACAAATTATAAGTAGTCTCGTTAGTTCTACGAATTCTAATCTAATCTTTTTAGTCTTAGCTATTGGCCCAATATTTGGCTTGATTAGTTTGAGGAAGAAATTAAAATAAAAACTGCAATCAAGATAAAAACAACAATTTGAGTCCATTTTAGATACAAACCAATGTTTTTGTTTTCCTTTATTTTTTCTGAAATTGCTCCCGCTAAAATAGCAATTGTAGAAAAAATAATTAACGAAACGAACATAAAAAGTAACCCTAAAACATAAAATTGAATAACAGTCGAAATACGATCAGAATATAAAAATCCTGGAAAAAACGCCAAAAAGAAAATAGAAACTTTCGGATTTAAAACATTCATTATAAATCCTTGTTTAAATAATTGTGTCGTCGTTTTCTTTTCTACATTGTCTTCTGATAAAATAATAGTGGCATCCGATTTATACACCTTAAAAGCTAAGTATAGTAAGTAAATTGAACCAAATAATTTAATAACAAAAAATAAATTAGCTGATTCCTTTATAATTGCTGATACCCCAAAAGCTAATAAGGTCGTGTGGACTAAGCATCCTGAAATTAAACCGAAAACAGTGGATAAACCAAACTTTCTACCACTTACAATGCTCTGTGTTAACACAAAAATATTATCTGGACCTGGGGAAATTGCTAAAATAGAAGTTGCGATTGCAAAAGAGAATAGGGTTTCTAACATTAAAGTAAAAATACACATTTTTGCTATTCCTTATAAACAGTGAGTTTAAAATAAAATTTATTTTTGTGAATTCCTCTTTTGAAAACAAAAAATTATGATCGAAGCAACTAATTTAATAATAAATATATCTATATTTTGTTTATTATTAATTAAAATAAATTAAACAAAAATAAAAAATTAACTCTCAAATTACTTACCTTTGTTCCTGTAAATAGTATGAAATTGTTCAGTGTTTTAGGATTAAAAAAAAACAATTAAATTTTGAATATATTTAATTATCTACATAGGTTAAGATTGATAAACTAATAATATGTTTAAAAGTTTATAAGAAAGTAAATGGGTTTTACAATTATTTTTGTAACATTTTGGGGAATGGAATTTATGGCTTGGTGCACACACAGGTTTGTAATGCACGGTTTTCTATGGAATTTACATCAAGACCACCACGTTCCAAACAAAAAGAGTTTCTTCGAAAGAAATGATATTTTCTTCCTAATATATGCAGTTCCTTCTTGGCTTTGCATTATGCTCGGTTCTATGTTTTCTTTATGGTCGGTAATGTATATTGGCTTTGGAATATTAGCATATGGTATTGCATACTTTCTAGTTCATGAAGTATTTATACACCAACGCTTTAAATGGTTTAAAAATAGTGAAACAGTTTACTTAAAAGCGATTCGTAGGGCCCATAAAATACATCACAAACATATAGGTAAAGAACAAGGAGAGTGTTTTGGAATGCTAATAGTGCCTTGGAAATATGTAAGAGATGAGCTTAGAAAAGTAAAAGCTTAAATCTTTACTTTTAATAAATTTAGCTACAAAGAAGATGAATTCAGAAATAACCGATATATAATATTAAAATCGCTATGAAAAAGGCTGTAATTGTTGGTTCCGGAATTGCTGGTATTGCCTCAGCAATTCGTTTACAAAATAAAGGGTATACTGTTCAAGTTCTTGAAAAAAACAGCTATCCAGGTGGAAAAATTACACAACTTACTGGTAATGGATTTCGATTTGATGCAGGACCTTCCCTTTTTACAATGCCTAATTTAGTTACCGAACTTTTTGAAATTTCTGGTAAAAAACCTTCTGATTACTTTAACTATGATCAACTTAACGTTTTATGCAATTATTTCTATGAGGACGGAACAAAAATTTCAGCAAATTCAGACATTCCTACTTTTGCTCAAGAAATGAGTCAAAAAACAAGTGATTCTGCCGAAAGCATAAAAAAGCATCTCGAAAAGAGTGCTTTTTTATACAGCGCTACAAAGGAACAATTCCTGAATAAATCTCTGCATAAAATAAGATCTTTTATTTCATTATCAACCTTAACATCTATATTCAAGCTTCCTTTTCTAAAAATTTTTAGTTCAATGAATCA
>JBNMNZ010000203.1:0-4089 GCA_051276605.1 Polaribacter sp.
GCATTCGAAACCCAAGACACCATAAAAATGGCAATAAGTAGTATTTTTTTCATATGTATTTTGTTGCTGATTAGGTTGAATTCCAGTGCTTAGTTTCTCCCTCTACCACGTCCTCTGTTCTGAAAACGTGCTTTTAATTCTTCTGTTTTTACTTTTACAATTTTAATATATTCTTCTCTAGAAACTTCTTTTCCTTTATTAGGTTCCTCTATTTCTAAAACTTCTTGCGAACTAATAGTAACTTCTGTACAAAGCATGGTCGTTCTATCAGCATTTAATTCTAAAATTAATCCTGGTAAACCATAATAAGTATTAGGCCCTGCACTTACAGGAATTTGAGGCGTATACCAAGCGGTAATATTTAACATTTTTTTTGTTGGTTTTGTGTCTTTTGTTTTCGTCGAATCTTTCTTTTTATTATTTCTACTAAAAATACTTCCCCAATCTATATTGTTATCCTCCTTTACAAGTGTTGCTTTATAACACGTATATTGTCCAATTTTTTTAGTCTCCATGCCCAATTCCCACTCCAATTGTTCCATTTCTTCAACAACCAAAAAACGTTTGCTGAATTGCTCTACGTCTTCAATCATCTTTTTATCTTTCGTATTCTTATAAATAGAACCCTGTCCATTACTTCTACCCCAACTTGGGCCGGAAGCACCCGGTGCCTCTAAGGATACATCTTCTCTAAAAGAAGATGCTGTTTTATTAAAAGTTAATGTATATGTTTTTTCTAAGAAGCTCTTCATACGAGCCATTCTTTCTTTTTTCTGCTGCTCGCTCATTTTTCCAAATCGACTCATGTCCACTGTTGTTTTAGACATGTATTTGGCTGTACCCTGAAAACTTTTTTGAGCAAATGTGGTAACCGTTGCAAGTGCTAAAAGAAAAGTAAAAATTGACTTCATATTAAGTTGTTTTAGTTTTGTCCAAAAATAATGTTAATAATTAACCCTTAGACTTAAAGAAACCTTAAAAGTTTAATTAAACTTAAAATAAACTAAACAAACCCCCCATGCTAACCTCCGATTTTAATATTAATACCATTTCCCATATCCAATCCATTTCTACCTTTAAACTTCTCCATCATTTCGTCTGTTTTTTGCTTTTGTATTTTAGTGTATTTTTTCTGAGAAACAACTTTTCCTTTTTTAGGCTCGGTAACCGTAATTTTTTGAGAAGGATTTAAAATAATTTCGACACAAACAATTGTCTTTTTACCATCGTTTACTTCTAAGATTAAACCGGGTAAACCTTGATATTTAGCTGGCCCATTACTTACAGGAACTTGCGGGGTATACCAAGCCGTTGTAACAATAGTTTCTTTACTTTTATCTTTAACAGTTTCTCCATCTTTTATTGATATTTCAACCTTATCTACTTCTTTAGAATATGTAGCTTTATAACAAGTGTAGGTTCCTATATTTTTTGTTTCAGAAGATAACTCCCAATTTATTTCAGATAATTTATCTTTCACTAAAAAACGTTTTCCCTGAATCTCAGTTTGATTCACAAATCGTTTTTCTATAATATCTTTATAATAAATACTCGTATTTCCAGAGCCTCCTAAAGACATTACAGAAAATGCTGCTCCACCAATTTTAGATTTTGGCGACTCTAATGACACTTCTTCTTTATAGGTTGAAGTTTTTCTGTCAAACTCTAAAATAAAAGTTTTCTGATTCATTTTTTGTAATTGCTTTTTTAATTCTTCTTGCATTTTATCTGTAACACCGTCTTGATCTTTACCAAATTTTAAGGTAGATTTTGTGCTCGTCCTGTAGATTGCTTTTCCTGTAAAGGTTTGTGCATTTATAGTAAATGCTAATAAAATTGTAATTACTGTTAGACTATTTCTCATGATTTATTTGTTTTTATATTTTTCTAATACAAATATGCAAACTGTATTAAGTTTACAATGTTAACTAACGTTAACGAGTGTTAACAAGTTCTTTTTATTAAAAAAAGAAATTACCTTTGAATTATGAACACAGAAAAACATAGATGGATTCTTTATTTAATTGTGCTAACAATTATAACTACAATTTCGGTGCAATTTTATTGGAACTACAAGAACTATGAAGAAAATAAACAAAGAGTTACTAACGAGATTCAGTTAAGTTTAGACAACGCAGTTGAAGAATATTACTCTTCATTAGCTAAAAATGATTTTCTTACTATTATAGAATCGAAAGGTAAAAACACCGACACAGTAACATTTAAAAATAGTCCTTTAGGTAAAATTATAAATAAAGTAAAAAATAAAAATTCCAAAAATGATAAATCTAAAGTAACTATCAATAATCTTAAATTTACTTCGGATGAAAATATGCCAAAGCATAAAATAGATTCTATAATAAATTCTGCAACAAAATTTGTAAGAGATTTTAACTACTACATAGACTCTCTTAAAACTAAAAAAATAGATACTGTAAAAAATTTTACACAATTTACAGACGACATTAATGGCTATAATGTAAACAAAAACGGAACAAAAACTGCCATAAAATATTTTAGAGGTAAAAAAGCTGCAGATAGTTTAAAATTTTTAACAAACTTAAAGCCTATTTTCATCTCTTTTTTAGACCAATCTGTTGAATATGATAAAATTGATTCGTTAATAGAAAATCAGTTAAAAAAGAAGGGTATTAATTTAAAAACAAGCTTTCATCATTTAAAAAACGACACCCTTTTTCATCAAACTAAAGACAGTTTATTAAATTCTAAAAAAAATTATATTCGGTCTAAATCTACTTTTGTAAAAGATAATGAAGCTTTCAAATTAGTGTATAGTAACCCAAGTATCTTAGCTTTAAAAAGAAGTTCTTTCGGGATTTTCTTGTCCTTATTATTGTCTTTAGCTGTAATTTCTAGTTTATTTTACCTTTTAAAAATCATCAATCAGCAAAAGGAATTAGCCGCTATTAAAAACGATTTAATCAGCAATATTACGCATGAGTTTAAAACACCAATTGCCACTATTTCTGCAGCTATTGAGGCAATTAAAAATTTTAATGTCTTAGAAGATCCAGAAAAGACGAGTAAATACCTTTCAATGTCATCTATACAAATAAACAAATTGCATCAGATGGTTGAAAAATTGTTAGAAACTGCGATGTTAGATAGTGAACAATTAGTGCTAAAAAAAGAAACTGCTGATATCGTTGATATTGCAGAAAAAGTGGTTTCTAAATACCAAATATTAACCCATAAAAAGGAACTTTTATTTTCTACAACCTTGCAACCTTGCTATGTAAACGTTGATGTTTTTCACTTCGAAAATGTGATTTCTAATTTGATTGATAATGCGATAAAGTATGGAGGAAATCAAATAGTAATGAATATAAATTCAGTTTTAAACGCAATAGAAATCTCAGTTGTAGATGACGGGAATGGGATTGAAAAAAATCAACAAGAAAAGGTTTTTGACAAGTTTTATCGCGTTCCAAAAGGAAATACACACGATATAAAAGGATTTGGAGTTGGATTGTATTACTGTAAAAAAATCATGGAAAAACATGAAGGAAAAATTGTACTTTCATCAGATAAAAATAAAACCATTTTTAAAATAAGCATCCCTAATGAATAAGACAAAAGTACTTTTAGCTGAGGATGAAGCGAGTTTAGGAATGATTGTAAAAGAGAGTTTAGAAACTAGGGGTTTTACTGTTTTTCATGCAGAAAATGGCGAAGAAGCTTTTGAAGTATACAAAAAAGAGAATCCTGATATTTTAGTCTTAGATGTAATGATGCCTAAAAAAGACGGATTTACTTTGGCAAAAGAGATCCGTTTAGATAATAAAAAAATTCCCATTATTTTTTTAACAGCAAAATCCCAAACTTCAGATGTATTGGAAGGTTTTAATCATGGAGGTAATGATTATTTAAAAAAACCTTTTTCTATGGAAGAATTAATTGTGAGAATTAAATCTTTACTAAATAGAATAGAAACTAAAACTAATGTTGACGCCATTAAAATAGGGAATTACTCATTTAACTTAACCAAGCAAACACTTGAAAACTCACTAGAAATTCAGCAGCTTACACATCGAGAAGCACAACTACTCTTTCATCTATTTGAAAAGA
>JBNMNZ010000204.1:0-4083 GCA_051276605.1 Polaribacter sp.
CCATGCCGTATTTGGTCCAAAGCTAGGTACTTTACCAATCATTTCTAAATTAATTCCTGCTACAAACTTCTTGGCATCAATCGCTTTTCCAAAATACTTAGAACCAATTAAACCCATTTCTTCAGCAGTAAAAGCGGCAAAAACAATCGTTCTTTCATGACCAACTTTCTTAAAATATGCTGCCAAAGCTAAAACTCCTGTAACTCCAGAAGCATCATCATTTGCACCATTATAAATGGTATCCCCCACTTTTCCTTTAATACCTAAATGATCGTAATGTGCAGAAATAATTACATATTCATCTTTTTTACTTTTACCTTCTAAAACACCAATAATATTTGCGGTCGTAATTTCTACCTTACCTCCTCTAGGTGTAAAACTAAAAGTTTGTCTGTACGTTTCTAATCCTTCAAAAGTGGTTAAACCTATTCTTTTAAATTCGTTTTCTATATATTTCGCAGCTTTCTCTATCCCTGGAGTTCCTGTTCCTCTACCTTCCATTTCGTCAGAAGCAAGTGTATATAAATGTTTTTTAACAGTTGCTGAATCTATAAAAAATGCACTTTCACCAATTTTGGTGTTTACATTTTTTTTGATATCACAAGACATTATAAATGCTGATGCGATTAAAGCAATACATATATTTTTCATTATTTTTTGATTTTTAAAAGTTTAAATATAACAAATATAATTAAACAAAAGTCTTATAAACTATGCTTATAATAGAGCTAAAATCAACTTTTTAAACTTGTTTCAGAATTGAAAACCTAGCATTTTATAACACTTAATTTTTACGTATTTTTGTGAAAAATTTTATAAATGACTTTATCTGATATTCCGAATATAAAACACGCAGACTCAAACAATTTTTTTCTTTTAGCTGGACCTTGTGCTATTGAAGGTGAAGAAATGGCCTTAAGAATTGCTGAGAAAATAATTAAGATTACTGATAAATTAGAAATTCCTTTTATCTTTAAAGGAAGTTTTAAAAAAGCAAATAGGAGTAGAATTGATAGTTTTACCGGAATTGGAGATGAAAAAGCGTTGAAAATTTTACGTAAAGTTTCTGAAACTTTTAAGGTACCAACTGTTACAGATATTCATGAAGTTTCTGACGCGATTAAAGCTGCTGAATATGTAGATGTTTTACAGATTCCTGCCTTTTTGGTTCGTCAAACAGATTTAGTGGTTGCTGCTGCAAAAACAGGTAAAGTTGTGAATTTAAAAAAAGGGCAATTTATGAGTCCTTCTGCTATGAAACACGCAGTTCAAAAAGTAAAAGATGCTGGTTCTGATAAAGTATGGGTTACAGATAGAGGAACGATGTTTGGCTATCAAGATATGATTGTTGATTTTAGAGGGATTCCAGAAATGCGCGCCTTTGCACCCACAATTTTAGACGTTACACATTCATTACAGCAACCAAATCAAGCAGCAGGAGTTACAGGTGGAAGACCAGAAATGATTGAAACTATTGCCAGAGCTGGAATTGTAAATAATGTAGATGGTTTATTTATCGAAACCCATTTTGATCCTGCGAATGCAAAAAGTGATGGCGCAAATATGTTGCATTTAGATAATTTAGAGCATTTATTAACTAATTTAGTTGCAATTAGAAAAACAATTAATAATTTATAGAATATTAACATTAAATTATATAGCTTATGGAAAAACACGATAATTTTCAAAATAATTTCTCTTTAAAAGGTTTTACAAGTATTTTAATTGGTGCTTATTTTTTTATCGCAGGGTATTTAATAAAAACTATTTTGGATGGTTTTTTAATTGATGACAATCCTTTCGGAATGTTATCTATCGAAATTATAGAAGTATTCATTATTGTAATCGCTTTCTTTGTTTTTCTTTTTTCTTCTTTGGCTTTATTTTTTAGTGGAAAAAGAAATGCTAAAAAGTTACAATACCTTCTTTGGAATGGAAAAACCAAAGCTGCTTTTCGAAAATATATCCTGGGAATACTCATTCTTTTTATTTCAACAATTAGTTTAATGAATCAAGGGTTTATCGATTACCTTACTCCTACCTTTCTAATTATCTACGGGGCTTTACTATTTGTACTTGGGAGTAAAGAGAAAAAAAGTCTATTGATTTTAACTGGCTTAAGTGTTCTTTTAGCAATAATGTGTATCTTAATTCCTACGTATTGGTATTCTTCTCTCTCTATTTTAGGAATTGCCCATATTACGTATGGTGTTGTCGTTAAAAATTAATTAGAGAAAAAGTGCTACTATAATTTCTACCGATTTACACTTTTGGAATAAGATTATAAAACAAATAACGAAAACAATCTTTAGTAGAATTGTTTTCGTTATTTGTGTTTTAAGAAACGTAACTATTTTTTACAAAAGAATCTAAAGAAGTTAAAACTTTCTCCTAATTTCTCTAACAATATCTTCCAATCCATTTAATTGAAGTTCATAAACCAACTCCATTTGTTTTCCTAATTTTCCATTAGGAAAACCTTTATTTTTGTACCAAACAATATAATGCTCGGGCAAATCTATAAGATACCTGTCTTTATATTTACCAAAAGGCATTTTCATTTTTGATAAATCTATGAGAAACTGTCTATCTTGAATCATTATTCCTTACCATCTACATAATCCTGCAAATATGAAAAATGCTCCGTAAGTTTTCCGTTCTCTGTCATTTTAGCACGTTGTAAAACGCCCTCTTTATCATTGTTAAAAAAAGCAGGAATTACATTTTTTAAAAACATTTCTCCAAAACCTTCACTTGCGTCTTTTGGTAATTCACAAGGTAAATTATCTACCGCCATTACAACAATCGCATTTTCATCTTTATAACTAACTTCAGACTCTAACTGTGGGTTATAACCATAAATTGGATCTGCAATGGTAGATGCTCTTAACGTTGAAGCTACTGGCCCGTCTACATCACAAGAAATATCTGCCACAAATTTTATCTTAAAATCTTTAGATTTCGCATCTTCTCTTGTAAATAAATAAGGGGCTCCGTTTCCATAAAAATGACCGGCAATAAAGAAATCAGTAACTTTTGCAAAACGCATAAAATCAGAAACATAATTTTCTGGATTACTGTATAAGTCTCTATTGTTTAAAACTTGTCCGTCTTTACGTTTGTTATAATCTAACACATCGACCAAACAATATACTGGTTCGTCAAAATTTTGATTTAAATATTCTTCAACAGAAACCTCTTTTAAGTTCATTCCATCTAAAATTTCTTTCGCACCATAAGCAACTTTACCGTTTCCGGTTAAAAGAATTTTAATATTTGGTAAGTTGATTTTATGAAGTGCTGATATTAATTCTTTTTGGCTGTCTAATGTTTCTGCTTTTGGTAAGTTGAAAGTTTTATTTTTCAAACCAATGGCTCTAAATCCATTGTAAGCTCCTACAATACCTGCATAACGTCCAAAACCAATTAAACGCGCTCCATTTTCTTTAATGATGGTTTCGTGATCGAATAATTCGATATTTTTATCTAAAATTGCTGCTAATAATTTTCTATTATAAGGTTGTTTTTTGATGGTATGACTAAAGAAAAAGTATTTTTTATTATTGATTAAAGCATCAATAGGAACTTCTTTTACCCCAAATAAAACATCACAGTCAGAAACATCATTTGTAACTTCTAGTCCAATTTTTTCATAACTTTCATCAGAAAAAACCCTAATATCAGAACTTTCAACTTTAATTTCTGAATCAGAAAATTGTTTTTGAAACTCTTTTAATTTTTCTGGAGAAAAAACAACTCTTCTATCAGGTGGGTTTTTACGTTCTTTAATAATGCCAAACTTCATGTTTTACTATTTTTATAGGGCACTGAAACAAGTTCAGTATTAATGGTATAATATTGGGTCGAAGATATTAGAATTTAAAGAGATTCGCAACTGATTTTTTTTATACTTTTGCAATCTGTATTTTTATTTTATAAATACATCTTTGACATTATGGGGACGACTGGTTTTGACAGCAAGGTCAGTAAATTTGTAAGCATATCAAGGAATGAAATTATTCTTGTAAAACTTATTTCAACTTTTTAAACGGCGAAGATAACTACGCTTTAGCTGCTTAATCC
>JBNMNZ010000205.1:0-4049 GCA_051276605.1 Polaribacter sp.
ATAGAACGCGCTGCATTAATTGATGAAGCTGGCAAAGACCGCCTCACAATTTCCTTCTATCAATATTATAAGATAGAAAATCCACAATTATTAAGAGATAAGTTGTTTCTAGAATGGAACGCTTTAGATGTTTTAGGAAGAATCTACGTTTCTTTTGAAGGCATAAATGCGCAATTATCTGTTCCATCAGAAAACTTTTATGCTTTAAAAGATCAATTAGATACTATTTCTTTTTTGAGATACATTCGTTTAAATGTAGCAGTAGAACAAGACAATAAGTCGTTTTTAAAGCTAAAAGTAAAAGTGAGAAACAAAATTGTTGCAGATGGTTTAAATGATGAAACTTTTGATGTTACCAATAAAGGAGTTCATTTAAATGCGGAAGAATTCAATAAAATGTTAGCAAATCCAGACACTATTTGTGTGGATATGCGAAATCATTATGAAAGCGAAATTGGTCATTTTGATGGTGCAATTACTCCAGATGTAGATACGTTTAGAGATTCTTTAGATGTTATTGAAGAAGATTTAAAAGACAATAAAGAAGATAAAAATTTATTGATGTATTGTACTGGCGGAATCCGTTGTGAAAAAGCATCTGCTTATTACAAACACAAAGGATTTAAAAATGTTTTTCAGCTCGAAGGCGGAATTATAGAATACACACGTCAAGTGAAATCCGAAGGAATAGAAAATAAATTTATTGGAAAGAATTTTGTTTTTGATCACAGAAGAGCAGAAACAATTACAGATGATGTAGTTTCTAATTGCCATCAATGTGGAAGCCCTTCTAATGTCCATACAAATTGTGCAAATGAAGCGTGTCATTTGCTATTTATTCAATGTGACGTGTGCTCAGGAAAAATGGAAAACACCTGTTCTACCGAGTGTCAGGAAGTTATTCAATTGTCTTTTGAGGCCCAAAAAGAATTGAGAAAAGGAAAAGGGAACAGTAATAAAATATTCAAAAAAGGACGTTCAGAAGTATTGAGGTTTAAGAAATAATTTTGCTAGAAATAAAATTTAAAAGGCCTCAATTTTGAGGTCTTTTTATTGTGAAAAATATACCTTTTACCTGTCAATTAGATTCCGTACATTTACTGATTAGTCATTGTTAAGCTGTATTTTCTTATCAGCTTGATAATCAATTTATGAACCAAGATGTTTTTGGACTTTATGATGTCGTTTATAGTGGGTGTGCTGCTAGAAATAATTCACAAAGAATATTAACTATAAAAATATATATACTTACATGGCATGTGGAAGTTGTGGTACA
Source organism: Polaribacter sp. (assembly GCA_051276605.1). Lineage (GTDB taxonomy): Bacteria > Bacteroidota > Bacteroidia > Flavobacteriales > Flavobacteriaceae > Polaribacter. Next base: position 1,277 of record JBNMNZ010000205.1, read on the forward strand.
ACAGAAAATGGAGTACCAAAAGGTTGTAAGAGTAATGGTAATTGTGGAACAGGAACTTGTGGAAGCGGTAGTGATAAACTAGCTGTTTTTGACTGGCTTTCTAATATGACACTACCAAGTGGTCAAGAACGGTTTAATATTTTTGAAGTCCGTTTTAAAAACGGAAGAAAACATTTTTTTAAAAACACAGAAAATCTGACCATTTCTATGGGAGATATTGTTGCTGTAGAAAGTTCTCCTGGACATGATGTCGGTACAGTTTCTTTAGCAGGTGAGTTGGTGAAAGTGCAAATGAAAAAGCGCAAAATTACTGCGGATCATGAAGATGTAAAGAAAATTTACAGAAAAGCCTCTCAAAAAGATATAGATATTTGGCAAGCTACAAGAGCTAAAGAAGAAGAAACTCAAAGAAGAGGAAGAGAGATTTTAGGAAGATTAGGCTTACAAATGAAGCTTTCTGACGTTGAATATCAAGGAGATGGGAATAAAGCAACTTTCTACTATACAGCAGAAACAAGAGTAGATTTTAGACAGCTAATTAGAGATTTAGCAAGCGCATTTTCTATTCGTGTAGAAATGAAGCAAGTGGGTGCAAGGCAAGAAGCTGCACGACTAGGAGGAATAGGTTCTTGTGGTAGAGAATTATGTTGTTCTACTTGGTTAACAGACTTTAGAAAAGTAAGTACATCTGCAGCTCGCTATCAGCAATTATCATTAAACCCTTTGAAATTAGCGGGTCAATGTGGCAAGCTTAAATGTTGTTTAAATTATGAATTAGACACGTATTTAGACGCTTTAAAGTCTTTTCCTAAACAAGATCTAGTTTTAAAAACAGAGAAAGGAGAAGCCGTTTTTATCAAGATGGACATCTTTAAAAAACATCTTTGGTACACATACAAAGAGGAGCGTTTTAAATGGTTTAGATTAACATTAGATCAGGTTCAAGAAATAATTCAATTAAATAAAAATGACGAGAAATCTATTTCTTTAGAAGAGTACGAGTCAGAAATAGAAGTTCCTGAAAAAGTGAGTTTTGAAGATGCTGTTGGGCAAGACAGTTTAACACGTTTTGATGCTCCAAAAACAAGTAAGCGCAAAAGAAATAATAGAAAAAAGAAGCCAGTTTCAGTTAGTGGGAATTTACCAAAAGATACTACTCAAAAACAACATCAAAATAGAAAACCGAATCAAAACCCAAATCAAAAGCCTAGACCTGCTACAAAACCAAATCAGCCAAAAGAAAATCAACCAAGAGCTGAAGGTACTAAGGTGAATAAGCCAAGAAGAAACAATAGAAATAGAAACAATAACAAGCCTGAAAATGGAAATAATTCTCAAGAAAAATAGAATTTTTACTTTTTTAATTGTGCTTTTTTTACTCGTTTCTTGTAATGGTAAGATAGTGTTTACGAAATATAAATCATTATCAAATGCATCATGGGAGGCTAATAAAAACATTTCTTTTGAGTTTGATATAAAAGACACAATCTTACCTAAAAATTTATTTATTAATATTAGAAATAATAAAGCGTATTCTTATAGCAATTTGTATGTAATTACGGAATTGAATTTTCCAAAGGGAAATAAAATTATTGATACTTTACAATACCAAATGGCAGATAAAACGGGTAATTTTTTAGGAAAAGGATTTACAGACATCAAAGAAAATAAATTGTTTTATAAAGAATCAAAAGTATTTCCTGAATCGGGTATATATGTATTCAACATTCGTCATGCAATGAGAAAAAACGGAGAAGTGAATGTAATACCTTTTTTACAAGGTGTGCAAGATGTTGGCTTTAGTATAGAAAAAATAGAATAAAATGGCAAAGAAAGTAGTGACAAATTTTAAAAAGTACCTTATCCTGTTTTGGGGAATTATCTCAGTAGTATTCTTAATTATATTCCTGCTTTTTTATACAACTTCAACAGGTGGTTTTGGTGCATTGCCAACGTTTGAGGAACTAGAAAATCCGCAAACAAACTTAGCAACAGAAGTTATTTCTAGTGATGGTAAAACTATTGGTAAATATGCGACAGAAAATAGAACTCCTGTTAAGTTTAATGAATTACCTGATAATTTGATAAATGCCTTAGTAGCAACAGAAGATGAACGTTTTTATGAGCACACAGGAATTGATTTTAAAGGTTTAGCACGAGCGATCTTAAAACCTGGAAGTGGAGGTGCAAGCACCATAACTCAACAATTAGCTAAAATGTTATTTACTGGCAAAGCTTCTAGAAACATTTTTAAAAGAATTGGGCAAAAAATGAAAGAATGGGTTGTAGCCACGAAGCTAGAAACCCAATATACCAAGCAAGAAATTATTGCTATGTACTTAAATAAGTACGATTTTATAAATCAGGCAGTTGGTATCCGATCTGCGGCGAGAATTTATTTCGGAAAAGAGCCAAAAGACTTAGTAATAGAAGAATCTGCGATGTTGGTAGGTATGCTAAAAAATGCATCCTATTTTAATCCTTTAAGGAGAGAACAAAAAGTAAAACAAAGAAGAAATGTCGTTTTATTACAAATGACAAAAAACAACTTTATTACTGAAGGAGAAAAAGTAAACCTTCAACAATTAGATTTAAATATTAATTATACTCCCGAAAGTCATAGTGATGGTTATGCAACTTATTTTAGAACACATTTGCAAAAAATAATGCGTACTTGGGTGCGAAATAATCCAAAACCAAACGGAGAAGAATATGATATTTTTAGTGATGGTTTAAAGATTTATGTAACGATAGACTCTAGAATGCAACAATA
>JBNMNZ010000206.1:0-4046 GCA_051276605.1 Polaribacter sp.
AAATCGTTTTCAGCAATTTTCCCCATTCTAAATCTTCCTTTAGAAATTTGAAAAAGGGTATCTTGATTTGATAAATTAGATTTTGCAATTTTAGATTGAACTTGCGCTTTTAAAAGTGCAAAGTATCTTCTGGCTGTATTAAATGAAATTCGCTCCATACTCTCAACAAATTCTCTTTTTGCTTCTTCATATAATAGGGGTTCAATTTTTTTATTCCATTTAAATTCATTGTAAAATAGTGAATTTTGGCTATAGTTTATAGAAAAAGGAATGACTGCAAACCCTGTGGATTCATTCGGTTCATATCTATCAACGCGTTCTAATTGAGAACTTACAGATATGGTACCACCTGTTAATGCTATATTTTGATTTAAAGACAATGAACCATCAAAACGTATTTGGTTAGATCTCCTAAAATCATCAGAACCATCATCTAAAGTAATTCTATTGACAGAATTTCTAAACTGTGGTAGCGTAGCATCTAAACGTAATTGAGGTAAAAAGCTAGCTTTAAAGTTTCTATATCGCCAATAACTAGCTTGGTTCTGGTTGATTAAAGCTTTGTATTCTGGAGATTTTTTTTGAGCAATTTCAATGGCCTGTTCTAAGGTAATCTGTCGTTGACTATAGGCAGACGCAGAAAGTAAAATACAAAAAGTTATAAGAATTTTTTTCATAGTTATTCGTGTCTAATAGCTTCAATAGGGCTTTTATTTGCTGCCGCTTTTGCAGGTGCAATGCCAAAAATTAATCCAATAAGTGTGGCAACAAAGAAAGAAAGTAGAATTGAATTTAGTGTTAAAATAGTTTCAATACCTGTTGTTATTTCGAGAATATAGGAGGCAAAAATACCTAAGAAAATTCCAATAATTCCACCACCAATACTAACTAAAACAGACTCTGTTAAAAACTGAAGAATTACATCTTCTTGTGTGGCACCAATTGCTCTAATAATGCCGATTTCTTTGGTGCGTTCTAAAACAGATGCAAGCATGATGTTCATAATTCCAATACCGCCAATTAACAAAGAAATACCTGCAATAATACTGAGTACAATATTAAATATTTGTTTGGTTTTTTGTTGTTGTTTTAAGAGTTGAATTGGTATCGAAATTTCAAAATCTAACATATTATTATGTCTTCTTTTCAACATTCTACTCAGTACATCTGCGGTTGCATTTAATTGTGATGAGTTATCAACTTGCACAACTAATTTATCAATTTGATGGTAATTTCCTCTCGGTATTCTCTTTTTAGGACCTTGTTGCTGTCCTCCAAAAAAAACCATACCACCGCTAGTATCAGGTATTTTATCGCTAATTATTTTGCGATCTTTGTACCGAACTAAAAATGTTTTTATAGGGATATAGATGTCTAAGTTCATGTCTCTAATGCCCAAATTTTCTTGGGCGTTATCAGAAATAAATTTTTCTTCTATAACACCAATAACTTGCAGCCAAACATCCTTTACTTTAATTTGTTTACCAATAGCACTTTCGCCTGTAAATAATTTTTTTTCTATTTTTTTTCCAATAATACAAACAGGTAGCGACCTTTCTGATTGAGGTTTAGAAAAGTTTTTACCGCTTTCTATTGCAATGTTCGAAGTCATAAAATAATCAGCAGAAATACCAATTAATTTTACGGGACTTTGTCTTCCTTTTTTTATTACATAGGTTTCTAAAATAATTTCTGGGCTTACGTTTTTAACGGATGGAATACTTTTTTTGATGCTGATAACATCTAACATATCTAAACCTTTAGAAAAACGTTTCGCAGCTATGGCTCCATCATCTTCTTCTGCATCATTTTCATTTTCTTGTTCATCAGGAATAGGGGTGATAACAATATTATTAACACCTACCAGTTCCAACTGTGCTAGAATTTCTTTTTCTGCTCCACTACCAATAGCAAGCATTGTAATGACAGCGGCAACACCAAAAATAATACCTAATGAGGTAAGTAGCGTTCTAATTTTATTCGCTAAAATAACACGGACTGCTTCACTAAAATTTGATTTTATTTTTTCAATATAGATTTTGTCTATCATAAAAAAAACTAATTTATTTTGGTTATTTGGTCTTTGCTATAGCCTTCTGGTTTGTTTAAATAAACAATGTCGCTCTCCTTTAAACCTTCGGTAATAATTGCAGAATCGTTATTAGAATCTCCAATTTTAACTTCTTTTTTTGTGACTGAAAATCCAGATTTTTTATACACGAACGTGATAGAGTCTTGAGAGAAAATAGCTTCTAATGGAACACTTAAAACACCTTTTTTTTCAAAAGTTAGTATTTTGTTCGAGGTCGTCATTCCTGGTCTAATATTCTCATTAGAACCATCTAATTTTATCAAAACCTGAAAAACTTTTATATCAGAACCTCTTTTGTTCTCACCAACATTCGCAACACTCGTAACAATACCATTCATTTCAATATCAGGGAAAGCGTCAAAACCAACTTTTACAGACAATCCTTTTTTAATTTTTCTAATATCTACTTCATTTGCATACGTCTTAGATTCCATTTTAGTTAAATCTGGCAAACTGGCAATAGAGGCATCCCAAGGGCTAATGGAAGAGCCTACTTTTTTCTTAGAGCCATCCCAATTTTTTACATAGGTGATCATTCCATTTCCATTAGAAAAGATTGTAAATGATTTTAATAAATTTAATAAATCATTGAGTTTTTTATTAATTTTAGAAACTTGCGTACCAACTTCAACCATTTTAGCATTGGCTTGCCTCTTTTTTATTTTATAATTCTCTAATTTTTCTTTTAAATCTCTTGCTGTTTTTTCTAAATTAATTTCTAATTTTCTTATGGTCGCTGGCGGTTCATAAATAGATTGTTCTAATTCTAGCTTGGTTTCTTCCATACCAAAACGTAAATCTTTAATAGAATTTCTTTCTTGTTTCAAAGATAAAGTCGTGTCTAGCTCTTGTTGTGTGAATTTAGACTGTGCAGTTTCTAAATTTAACCGAGCATCAATAATTTGTTCATTAACACTGCTTGGGTCTAATCTTCCGACATAATCACCTGCTTTAACAACAGTGCCCTCTGCAACTAAATCCTGTATTTTTAGGTTATTTAATTTAAATTTTCTAAGATTATTCGGCCCGTTAATTTTCTCTAAACTTGTAGATTGAGCTTCGCCAGAAGTAATTACCTCACTTATAAAATTACCTTTTTCAACTTTTGACATTAGATATATTTTACCATCGGTAGCAGGTGAAAAATAGCTGTAAATTAAGTAAATAGCAATTAAGGATGCTATCGAAATAATAGCAATTTTTTTCTTAGTCATCAGTTTTTAGTTTGATTAGCATCCAAAACTACCAAAAAAAAGAGTGCTTTAAAGCACTCTTTTTGTTAATGTTTTAATAAAACTTGTCTTTAAATTAATATACTGTTCAAAGTACTATTAGGTCTCATAGCGGCATCTGCTAAAGCATCATTTGGTTGATAATAACCACCAATGTTAACAGTTGCTCCTTGATTATCATTTAACTCTGATATAATCTTTTCTTCATTTTTAATTAAAGATTCAGCAATAATTTTAAACTCTGCTTTTAACGCTGCATTTTTATCTTGATTAGCCAATTCTTGTGCCCAATATAAGGCTAAATAGAAATGTGACCCTCTGTTATCTAATTCACCTACTTTCCTTGAAGGAGATTTATCATTATCTAAAAACGTGTCTGTTGCATAATCTAAAGTTTCAGCTAAGACCAAGGCTTTAGGGTTGTTATTCGTATTTCCTAAGTGTTCTAAAGAAACCGCTAAAGCTAAAAATTCTCCTAAAGAATCCCAACGTAAATGGTTTTCTCCTAAAAATTGTTGCACATGTTTTGGAGCAGAACCACCTGCGCCAGTTTCAAATAATCCTCCACCATTCATTAGTGGGACAATAGATAGCATCTTTGCTGAAGTACCAACTTCTAAAATCGGAAATAAATCTGTTAAGTAATCACGTAAAACATTTCCAGAAACAGAAATTGTATCTTCTCCTTTTATAATTCTTTCTAAAGTAAATTCTGTCGCTTC
>JBNMNZ010000207.1:0-4044 GCA_051276605.1 Polaribacter sp.
ACTCTTGAGTCTCTAGTCTTCATTGAAGGAGTTCTATAAGCTGCCATAATTGCTGGTATTTGAATATTTGAATCATATCCTTTAGCTGTTATAGGTTCTGTTATAGGATCTTCTTTAGGAAAACTTCTTTCAATATCTTTTCCTCTAGGAATAGGACCAAAATAACTTTCAATTAATTTTTTTGTTGATGCAATATCAATATCACCAGCAACAACTAAAGTTGCATTGTTAGGAACATAGAATTTTTTATTAAATGCTAAAAACTCATCTAAGGTAGCATCATCTAAATGAGCCATTTTACCAATAGTAGTTCCTTTATAAGGATGTTTTTTAAACATATTCTGTTTTACATATTCTAAAAAACGCCCATAGGGACTATTGTCAACACGAAGTCTTTTTTCTTCTTTTACAACTTCGTTTTGAGTATCAACACCCTCTTGCTTAATAATTGGATGTAATAACCTTTCAGATTCTAACCACAATCCAAGTTCTAATTTATTAGAAGGAAATATTTCATAATAGTAGGTTCTATCATCAGTAGTGTTGGCATTATTCTTTCCACCATTGGACGATACTAATTTAAACCATTCCCCTTTTTTAATGTTTTTTGTTCCTTCAAAGAGTAAGTGCTCAAAGAAATGAGCCATCCCTGTTCTATCAGGTTGTTCGTCTTTGGCTCCTACATGATACATTACAGCTGTTGTTACAACAGGAGCAGCATTATCTTGATGTAAAATAACATGCATGCCATTATTTAAATCGTACTCTTCAAACTCTACTTTTTGCGAATTTGCAGAAAAAACAAATAGCATAGCAGCAGCAAGAGATAAAATACTTTTTTTCATTGATTTTTTTTTAATTAATAATTAATTTTTTATTGGACGGAAAAAATTTGATTTGTTACATCAAATATTCATAATCTTCAAAAATAATAAGATTAATCTTGTTATTTTTTAATTTAATGTTAATTTATGATATTCATTTTATACAACTATTTTCATAAACCTATTGTAAAATTATAAAAAATACGTATATTCGCACCCGCAAATTCAATAGGAAGGTGCAAGAAAAATAAGTATTAATACGCAAAACTAATAGTATGTACGCAATCGTAGAGATAGCAGGGCAGCAATTTAAAGTAGCAAAAGACCAAAAAGTATACGTTCATCGTTTACAAGGAGAGACAGGATCAAAAGTAACTTTTGATAACGTTCTTTTACTTGATAATGAAGGAAGTGTAGTGATCGGCGCCCCAGCTATAGAAGGAGCTTCAGTAACAGCTCAAATTCTAAGTCACCTAAAAGGTGATAAAGTAATCGTCTTCAAGAAGAAAAGAAGAAAAGGTTACCAGAAAAAAAATGGACACAGACAGTATTTAAGCGAGATTCAAATTGAATCTATTGCTGCTACTGGTGCAAAAAAATCAGTAAAAAAAGAAGCTGCTCCAAAAAAGGAAGCTGCTCCTAAGGCTGAAGTACAAGAAGCTACAACAGATTATAGTTCTATGACTGTTGCAGAATTAAAAGCAGCCGCTAAAGAACAAGGTATCTCTGGATATACTTCTTTAAAGAAAGCTGAATTAATTGAAGCTTTAACTAAATAAAAAATTTCAATTTTAAAACCATAACATCATGGCACATAAAAAAGGAGTAGGTAGTTCGAAAAATGGTAGAGAGTCAGAATCGAAACGTCTAGGAGTTAAAATATTTGGAGGACAAGCTGCAATTGCAGGGAATATTATTGTTCGTCAAAGAGGAACAACACACAATCCAGGAGAAAACGTTTACATGGGTAAAGATCATACTTTACATGCAAAAGTTGACGGAGTTGTTGAGTTCAGAAAGAAAAAGGATAATAGATCTTATGTATCTATAACTCCATTTGAAGTTTAAGAGATTAATTTCTTTAAAATTATTACAAAACGCTCAAACAATTAATTGTTTGAGCGTTTTTCTGTTTTAGAGCATTCAGTTTTGTACTTTTACTCTAATGAATTTTCTATATAACATTCTTATATTTAAAGCTACTTTATTGCTTCAAATTCTTGCAATTTTTAGTAAAAAGCTAAAGCTTTTTGTCGATGGAAGAAAACAAACATTTTCAAAAATTGAGGCATTAAAAAATGAAAATGTTATTTGGTTTCATGCAGCTTCTTTAGGTGAGTTTGAACAAGCAAGACCAATTATAGAAGAACTGAAAAAAAACTTTAACCAATATAAAATTTTAGTTACTTTTTTCTCTCCTTCAGGATATGAAATTCGTAAAAATTATAATTTAGCCGATGTTATTTGCTATCTGCCACTAGACAGTCGCTCAAATGCTAGAAAGTTTGTTGAAATTGTAAATCCAAAATTTGCAATTTTTATAAAATATGAATTCTGGCCAAATCTTTTAAACGAGTTAAAATTAAAAGAGATTCCAACTATTTTAGTTTCTGGTATTTTAAGGGAAAAGCAGATTTTCTTTAAATGGTATGGAGGTTTTATGAGGGAATCATTAAAAGCTTTCCATCACTTTTTTGTGCAAGATAGAAAGTCTAAAAAAATATTAGGGTCTATTAATTTCGAGAATGTCACAATTGCAGGAGACACACGTTTTGATAGGGTCTCCGAAATTTTAGAACACGATAACACGCTTGATTTTATTGATGAATTTAAAAACGATCAATATACAATTGTAGCAGGAAGTACTTGGCAGGAAGATGACGAATTGTTAGTGAACTATATCAACAACGAAGCATCTGAAGAAGAAAAATTTATTATTGCACCTCATAATATTAAGTCAGAAGCTATTTTAGCATTACAGAAATCCATCAATAAAAAAACTATTTTATATTCAGCGAAAGCTGATGAAAACTTATCAGAATACACTGTTTTTATAATAGATACTATTGGACTTTTAACCAAAATTTATGCGTCTGCAGATATTGCTTATGTTGGTGGAGGTTTAAAAACAGGTTTGCATAATATCCTAGAACCAGCAACGTTCGGAATTCCTGTAGTGATTGGAAATAATTACGACAAATTTAAAGAAGCTGTTGATTTAGTCGATTTAAAAGGATGTATTTCTATTTGTAATCAAGAGGAGTTTTCAAGTATCTTTATGAAGTTGAAATTGGATGAAGATTATAGAAAATCAGCAGGAAAAATTAATCAAAAATATATTCAAGAAAATTTGGGAGCAACAAACATTATTATAAATTATTTAAAACCTCAATTGTAGATATGGATTTTATATTACAACCTTGGGCTTGGTATATTGGAGGACCACTTATTGCGATTTCTCTTCTTTTATATTTTTACTTTGGCAAAAATTTTGGAGCTTCCACAAATTTTGAAACTATTTGCACCATTTTTGGAGCAGATAAAGTTTCTGACTATTTTAAAAAAGACTGGAAAGAACGAGATTTTGCTTTGCTATTTGTTTTGGGGTTAATTATTGGCGGATTTATTGCAGCTAATTATTTAATTCCAAATCAGGCGATAGATTTAAACTCCAAAACAGTTAAAGAACTTACAGGTTTAGGGTTTTCTAATGTTGGTAATCAATATTTTCCTGATGAAATATTTAGTAATGAAGTTGTTTTTTCCTTAAAAGGATTTTTAATTCTTTTGGTTTCTGGATTACTTATTGGTTTTGGAACACGGTACGCAGGAGGGTGTACTTCTGGGCATGCAATAACTGGTTTAAGTAGTCTACAATTACCTTCGTTATTGGCTGTAATTGGTTTTTTTATTGGTGGAATCATTGCAACTTGGTTTATAATCCCCTTAATATTTTAGGTATGAAAAACATCAAATTTTTAATATTAGGAATTTTTTTCGCAATTGTTTTAAGTAAAACACAAGCTATTTCGTGGTATCGTTTTTATGAAATGTTTAAATTTCAATCTTTTCATATGTTTGGCATTATTGGCGGAGCAGTTGTAATTTCTATGATTTTTATGCAATTATTTAAACATGGAAAAATAAAAGATATCAATGGAAATAAAATTGTACCAAAACCAAAGAAAAAAGGTTTCATAAGGACCATTTTAGGAGGTAC
>JBNMNZ010000208.1:0-4041 GCA_051276605.1 Polaribacter sp.
AAATCTGATGCAAAATCAATATTCCAAAGTAAATAAAAAATTAAAGCATTTTCTTTAGTATTTTTTATGAAATACTAATCTTTGAGTATCTTGCAGCAAAAAGCTACAATGCCAAAAAATCCTGAATTAGAACTTGCCCTACAATTCATAGAAAAAACGGATAGAAATCTTTTTATCACAGGTAAAGCAGGAACAGGGAAAACTACTTTTTTACATCAAATAAAAAACGAATCTTTAAAAAGAATGGTGATTGTTGCACCAACTGGTGTCGCTGCAATTAATGCAAAAGGGGTAACGATACATTCATTCTTTCAAATGCCTTTTGGGCCAATTTTACCAAACCAAATTGCAAATACATCGAATGCTCAACGTAAATTTTCAAAGACTAAAATTGATATTATCAAATCCTTAGATTTAGTGATTATTGATGAAATTTCTATGGTGCGTGCAGATTTATTAGATGGGATAGATCAAGTGATGCGTCGTTATAAAAACAGAAATAAAGTTTTTGGGGGTGCACAAATTTTAATGATTGGAGATCTACAACAATTAGCACCCGTTGTTAAACCCAATGAATGGAATTTATTGCAACAACATTATAATACAGTTTACTTTTTTAGTTCCAAAGCGTATCAAGAAGCAAATGTAGTTTCTATAGAGTTAAAACATATTTATCGTCAGAAAAACGAAGATTTTATTAAAATTCTAAATGAAATTAGAACGGATACCTTGTCTGATGCATCTGCTAAAGTTTTAAATAAAAATTACAATCCGTCTTTTTCTCCAACCAAAGAAGAAGGGTATATCACACTCACAACTCATAATAATAGAGCAAATTTAATCAACAATTCTGAACTTAATAAACTCAAGAATAAAAGCTCTTTTTTTGATGCAGAGATCTCAGGGAAATTTAATGAAAATGCTTACCCTAATTCAGAAAAATTAGAATTAAAAATTGGTGCGCAAGTAATGTTTATCAAAAATGATTCGTCACTTGACAAAAGATATTTTAACGGAAAAATAGGAATTATTACCGCCATTTCTAGAGAATCTGTTACAGTGCAGTGTGCCGAGGAGTTAGATGAAATTGTTACAGAAAAAGAAATGTGGGATAATGTAAATTATTCCATCAACGAAGAAACAAAAGAGATAAAAGAAGATATAATCGGCTCTTTTACTCAAATTCCATTGCGTTTAGCTTGGGCAATTACCATTCATAAAAGTCAAGGTTTAACATTTGAAAGAGCAATTATAGATGCAGAAGCTTCCTTTGCGCACGGACAAACCTATGTCGCCCTTAGTAGATGTACTTCTTTAGAAGGTTTGGTTTTAAAAACACCAATTACAAGCAGCGCTATTATTAACGATAAAACAGTAAGTATTTTTAATGAAAGTGTAGAAGAAAATCATCCTGATGAAAGTATTTTAAATCAATCTGAAAAACATTTTCAGTTGAATCTAATTTCTGAATTGTTAGATTATCAGCCACTTTTATACCCAACTACACGATTAATTGATATTTTTTATAACAATAGAACAAGTATAAAAGGGGAGGTTATTGATTATTTACAAACCATAAAAGACGATGGAGTTGTTGCTTTAATGAAGGTTTCTAGCGGGTTTAAAAATCAACTTTTACAAATTGCTGAAGAGGATATTTTACCAGAAAATAGTTCCCAAATTCAAGAACGTTTTACAAAAGCCATTGGTTATTTTCTAAATAAATCACAGAATAGTATTCAAAAACCTTTGGATGCTATTTCTTTTTCAACGGATAATAAAGCGGTAAAAAAAGACTTTTCTAAACAGTTTGATTCACTTCAAGAAAAATTAGAAGAAAAGTTATTTGCATTAAATAAAATGACGAATGGCTTTAAAGTACAAGACTATTTACAAGTAAGAGCCAAAGCCGTTTTACAAAAAACAGCACCTACTAAAAAAAAGAAAGTTACTTCTAAACGGGATCCAATTTTAGCGTTGAAATTACGTGAACTAAGAGACGGAATTGCAAAAGATTTAGGAATTCCACATTTTCAAATTTTCACACAAGAAACATTATATGCAATTTGCGACGATTTACCTAGATCTGAAAAGGAGCTACTGAAAGTTGTTGGAATGGGGAAAACACGTGTAGCAAAATACGGAGATGAAATCCTAGAAGCTATTGAAGTGTATTGCAAAGAAAACGGAATTAATAAGTTTAATGAGCAAAAGAAAGAAGATAAAAAGCCAACCAAACAAATTACTTTTGAGCTGTTTAAATCGGGGCTTTCAGTAAAAGAAATTGCGAAAGAAAGAAGTTTAACACCCGGTACAATCGAGAATCATTTGGCAAATTATATTTCTTCTGGTGAAATAGATGTTTTAGAATTAATAACACTAAAGCGTTATAAAAAAATTAGAAATAACATTGAAGAAGCCGGCGAAGTAAAAGGTTTAACTGCGCTGAAAGAAAAAGTAGATGGAAGTATCACTTATATGGAGTTGAAAATGGTTTTAATGTCAATGGAGCATTAGTTTTTCTGTAAAATAATAATAATAATTTTTAGAAGTTATTTCCCGCTTTCCACTATATCTTTTTTATGAAAAATAAAAAAGGATGTCGTTTCAATCAGGGCTAAACCTTTTTGTTATTGCTGTGAAAATAGAAATCTAAACTTGGTTTATTGTGGGTTCCTGCCTACAAGGGAAAACAGAACGTTAATAATTATTGAGATTCCTCGCTATTTATAGTTCTCTAAGTCGGAATGACAGAAAGTGAATTAAAGTATCCTCATAAATAAAAATTTTATTTCAAATCCTTCAAAAGTAATTGCACAGTTTTATGTCCATTCCATTCGTTTTCATCTAAAGCATACACAATATCAAAATCATTTTGTACAAAGTCCATTTTATCACCTAAATTAAAACCAATAGCATTATAGGTTTTTTTATTATCACCCTGAAAAACATTTAATTTTAAATGCGTTTTATCGGCGCCAACTTGTTTTCCATAGCCATTATCTCTAACACATGTAGATTTAAAAGTTGGTTTCATATTCAAGGGTCCGAAAGGTGCCATTTGTTGAATAATTCTAAAAAACTTGGGCGTAATTTCTGATAAATCAATTTCTGCATCCACAGAAATTTCTGGAGTCAATAATTTTTTATCAATCGTTCTTTCAACAACTTCTTCAAACTTATTTTTAAAATTGATGTAATTTTCTGGCAACAAAGTTAAACCTGCAGCATATTTATGTCCGCCGAACTGCTCAATAAACTCTGAGCATTCCTGCAATGCTTCATAAACATCAAAACCTTTCACAGAACGAGCAGAAGCTGCCAATTTTTCACCACTTTTTGTAAATACTAAAGTAGGTCTGTAATATTTTTCTATCAACCGAGAGGCTACAATACCAATGACACCTTTGTGCCAATCTTCTTGGTAGACAACAGTTGAAAAACGTTGCTCTTCTTCAGTATCAATAATTTGAATGATGGCTTGATCAGTGATTTTTTTATCTAGTTCTTTTCTATCCGCATTAAAAATTTCTATCGCAGCAGCAAATTCTATTGCCGAATCTAAATCCATTTCTGTTAACAATTCTACAGCATAATTTCCATGCTTCATTCTTCCTGCGGCATTTATTCTTGGCGCAATAATAAAAACAACATCTGTTATCGTAAGTTCAGTCTTCTTCGTTTGATGAATGATAGCTTTAATTCCGTTTCTAGGACTTTGGTTAATTACTTGTAAACCATGATATGCCAAAACTCGATTCTCGCCATTCATAGGCACAATATCTGCAGCAATTGCAGTTGCGACTAAATCTAAATAGGGTACAAAGTCTTCTATAGTTTGATTTCTAGAAACACCTAAAGCTTGTATCAACTTAAACCCAACTCCACAACCACAAAGCTCATCAAAAGGGTACTTGCAATCTTCTCTTTTTGGGTTTAAAATAGCCACTGCATTCGGAATTTCTGGCCCTGGTTTATGGTGATCACAAATTATAAAATCAATCTTTCTTTCTGAAGCATACGCTACTTTCTCAATCGCTT
>JBNMNZ010000209.1:0-3998 GCA_051276605.1 Polaribacter sp.
GCTTATCTAAAAGCATCGTTTGCTCAGAGCTTAAGTTTAAACTTGCTTTTACATCAAAAACAGATTTTACTCTTTTAAATAAATTTTCATTTAACGTAATGTCATTTCCAAACGCACTTAAAATAGGCGAAACTTCTTGTGCAATTTGCTGAATTTCATCATTTGTTTCTGCTGAGTTTAAGTTAAAAAAGATACTCGTAATTCTGTTTAGTTTTTCACCTGAAAAATCCAAAGCAACCGTTGTGTTTTCAAAACTTGGTTTTTCAGAATTTTTTATAATTTCATCAATTTCTACTTTGGCAATTTCGATTGCTTTTTCGATTGCAGGCTTGTAATGTGAATTAGAAATTTTAGAAAAAGGAGCTGTATTAAAATCGTTTAAAAGTGGATTCATTTAGAAAGTGTAATTGTTTGTTTTTGGAAATGTGTAATTGGTAAAAAGAATAATATTTTATTTTTTCACACGTTCAGAAGCTTGTTCAACTTTTAATTTTAAACCTTCCTTGTAGGTCATGATTTTATCTAAAACACATTGGTCTGAAGTACCAATAATTTGTGCTGCTAAGATTCCTGCATTTTTTGCGCCATCTAAAGCTACTGTTGCTACAGGCACACCACCAGGCATTTGTAAAATTGATAAAATAGAATCCCAACCATCAATTGAATTTCTGCTTTTTACAGGAACACCAATTACAGGTAAAGGGCTCATACTTGCAACCATTCCTGGTAAGTGAGCTGCGCCACCAGCACCAGCAATAATTACTTTTACGCCTCTTTTGTGAGCGTTTTTAGAATACTCAAATAATTTTTCTGGAGTTCTGTGAGCAGAAACAATATCTACTTCTATTTGTATATCAAAACTCTCTAAAATATCTATTGCTTCTTGCATGATTGGGAGATCAGAATCACTTCCCATTATTATTCCTACCATAATTTATTTGCTTATTACTCTAATCGTTTCTTTTACTTTTTGTGCTATTTCTCTCGCTTTGTCAATGTCAGCATTTACAATCGTTACATGCCCCATTTTGCGAAAAGGACGTGTTTCTTTTTTACCATAAATGTGAGGTGTAACTCCATCAATTTTTAAAATTTCTTCTATGTTTTCATAAATTACATCCCCAGAAAAACCTTCTTCACCAACTAGATTCACCATAATTCCGGCAACTTTACTTGCTGTATTCCCTAAAGGAAGATTTAAAATACTTCTTAAATGTTGTTCAAATTGATTCGTGTAACTAGCTTCTATAGAATAGTGACCAGAATTATGAGGTCTAGGAGCAACTTCATTAACCAAGATTTTATCATCTACTGTTTGAAACATTTCTACAGCTAATAAACCTATAAAATCTAAATCGCTAACTACCTTTAAGGCTACTTCTCTTGCTTTTTCTGCAACTTTAAAATTTATTCTTGCAGGGCAAATAACATATTCTACCTGGTTCGCTTCTGGGTGAAATTCCATCTCTACCACAGGATATGTTTTTACTTCACCATCTGCATTTCTTGCAACAATAACGGCTAACTCGTTTTTAAAAGGAATTATTTTTTCTGTTATACATTCAACATTTGGTAAATTTTCTAAATCTTGTATGTTTCTAACAATTTTCACACCATTACCGTCATAACCAAAACGTGTAGCTTTCCAAACAAAAGGAAAATCTATAATGCTATTTTCTATGGAATGTACCAATTCTTCTAGATATGCATAATGAGAAAATTCTGCCGTAGGAATTTGATGATCTATATAGAAGTTTTTCTGTCTAGCTTTACTTTGAATAATTCGTAAATCTTTTGGTTTTGGGTAAATGGTTAACCCTTCTTCTTGTAACTTGTCTAAAGCATCAATGTTTACATTTTCAATTTCTATAGTTAGTAGATCTACAGTTTTACCAAAGTTATATACAGCATCAAAATCCAGTAAATTTCCAAGTTCAAAATGATTGCAAATTTCGGCACAAGGTGCGTTTTTATTAGCGTCTAAGATTGAAGTATAAATATCGAACTTTTGTGTTTCAGCAAGAAGCATTCTACCCAATTGCCCACCACCTAAAATACCTAATTTAAAATCAGAAGAAAAATAATTTTTCACGTTTAATGTTATTGCGTTTAAGCAAAAATAAGCATCTATTTTTAGGTATGCTAAAAATTACTGATTCTAATTGTAGATCCGTTTTTTGTAACTCTGTACTCAATTGCTGGACACTCAAAACCTTCTGTTTGTGGAGCTCCACCAAAATCTACACTGTATTTGCTTTCATCACAAGTACATTGCAAGAGTCTGTTGCTAAAAGCCATGGCAGATGTACAATCGTTGCTCGGGCAAAATTTATCGAATGCGACAAAATCGTTCCCGTTTTTATTAAATAATAAAATACCTTTTCTTCCTCCAGAAAGCTCTGCAAAACCACTAGGAGTTTGTGCGTTTATCATTTCGGGATTATTTAAATCTTTAACAATACTTATGGGTAATGACCTTATACAGTTTGCTAAATTGCTTGTGTCAGAACAATTTATAAACAAACAACAACTAAATAAAAATAATATTTTTTTAAACATAGTGCATTTCCGTTTTTACAAAAACGATGACAAGTTACAAATATTTTGTATATTTGTAGCCCAATCTCATACCTGTTTAGGTAATGGGATTTTTTAAATTTAAAAAACTATGAGTGACATATCTTATTATTCAGAACAAGGATTAAAGAAATTGAAGGATGAATTGTTTCAGTTAGAACAATATGAGCGTCCAAGAGTAACACAAGAAATTGCAGACGCTAGAGATAAAGGCGATTTGAGTGAAAATGCAGAATATCATGCAGCAAAAGAAGAGCAATCTCATTTAGAGTTTAAAATTGCGAAACTAAAAAACGTTGTCTCAAATGCACGTATACTTGACGAAAGTCAGTTAGATACTTCTAAAGTATTGATTCATTCTAAAGTGAAAATTAAGAATACTACAAACGGAATGGAGTTTGACTATCGATTAGTTGCTGATTCTGAAACAGATGTTAAAAATGGAAAATTGTCTGTAAACTCACCAATTGGTAGAGGTTTATTAGGAAAAAAAGTAGGAGAAATTGCAGAAATTCAGGTTCCAAATGGAATTATGAAATTTGAGATTGTAGAAATTTCTAGGTAACTTCATTACCAACGATTGCAAGGTAATTTTATGTTGTTGTACTTAATTTAATTGTGTACAGAAATCAATCATAAATTCGGGTTTTGACTTAGTCAAACCCGAATTCTTTTTTATATTTACCAACAACGAAACCCTAACGATTAATAATTTTTTTAAGATGAGTATATTCACAAAAATAATTACCGGAGAAATACCAAGCTACAAAGTTGCTGAAGATGATAATTTTATTGCTTTTTTAGATATCAATCCCAATGCAAAAGGGCATACTTTGGTCGTTCCTAAAAAAGAAGAAAATAAGATTTTTGATTTATCAAAAGACGATTATAGCGCTTTAATGGCTTTTTCTTACAGAGTTGCAAAAGCGCTAGAAAAAACAGTTGCTTGCAAACGAATTGGTATGAGTGTGATTGGGTTAGAGGTGCCTCATGTGCATGTACATTTAGTGCCTACAAACATAATGGCAGACATGCAATTTACGCACAAAGTAAAATTATCTACGGATGAGTTTGTTAGGTTGGCTGAAAGTATTTCTAGTAATTTTGAGTAATCAGTTTGTCATTTCTGCGAAGGTAGGAATCTAAGTTTTATTTATTTTAGGGTTGATTCTTTTCTGAAGATATACTGACTGTTATTTGTTTTTTATAATCGTAATTTACTTTTTATGGATTACTGTTTTCAAAGGAAAGACGAATATTTTTAAGAATATTATATAACCTTTCGACTTCTCTTAGCATAATTTTAAAGCAGGAAATAGCTTCTAAAAAAAGCTAAAACTTATCTAGTAAAATCTCAAAAGTACTTCCTTTTTCAAGTTCAGATTTTTTGACAAATATTTTCCCATTATGATAATCTGAGA
>JBNMNZ010000210.1:0-3997 GCA_051276605.1 Polaribacter sp.
ATGAAGGTGAATCAGCAGTTTCTGGTGATTTCTTAAAAGGGCAAATAGAATCAAGTTTATTTACTTCTATTGGTGAAAAATTAGACCCTATTCAAGCAAAATTAGAAAATGTAATTGTAAGTGCAGATACACTTTTTCAAAGAATAAATAATGTTTTAGATTACAAAACATCCGAGAGTATTAAAAGATCTGTAAAAGGTTTAGAGCTCACAATTGTTGATATTAGAGAAACACTTAGTTCTGTAAATTCAATGATAGATTCTACTTCTGTCGGTTTAAAAGAAACACTAGAAAATACAAAAAATATAACAAACAACTTATCAAAAGTAACAGATACTATAGCCAACTCAAATATTGGAGAAATTATGAGAAAAGCAGAAATAACACTTACGACTGTAAATTCTTTATTAGATGGTATGGATAAAGGAAAAGGTACTTTAGGTAAATTAATAAATGACGATGCCATGTATGATAACTTAACAAATGTATCTAAAGAATTAGAGAATCTGTTAAGAGAAATGAAGCTAAATCCGAAAAGGTTTGTACACTTTTCTTTATTTGGTAAAAGAGCAAAATCTTTTAATGAGGAGAATAATAAAAACAACAAAACCAATCGATAAGATTCGTCTTATACAATATATTTAAAATAGTATGCAATACTTACCAAACCTATTTTTTGCACTGGCATTAATTGCTGGTATGGGGTTCTTTTTGATGAATATCAAAAAAGTTTTAAGAAATATTAAATTAGGAAAAGATGTTAACAGAACAGATAAAAAACCCAAACGTTTAAAGAATATGATGATGATTGCTCTTGGGCAATCTAAAATGATAAAAAGACCTTTATCTGGTTTCTTACACATTATAGTTTATGTTGGTTTTATCATCATAAATATTGAGGTTTTAGAGATTATTATTGATGGTTTATTTGGAACTCATAGAGTTTTTCAAGATCCTTTAGGGAATGAACTTTACGGATTTTTAATTGGAACTTTTGAAGTGTTAGCTACTTTAGTTTTTGTGGCTGTTGTTATTTTTTGGTTGCGTAGAAATGTTTCTAACATAAAACGTTTTTTAAGTAAAGAAATGAAAGGTTGGCCTAAAAATGACGGAAACAATATCCTTTATTTTGAAATGGTATTAATGTCTCTATTTTTGATAATGAATGCTACAGACACCTCATTTCAAGAAGCAGGAATAGGGAATGTAATCAGTCAATTTATTATGCCTTTATTTGATGGTTTTTCTCCAGAAGTAATACACACAATAGAAAGAAGTGCTTGGTGGTTTCACATTTTAGGAATTTTAGTTTTTTTAAATTATTTATTTTATTCGAAGCACTTACATATTTTATTAGCTTTTCCAAATACATACTTTGCGAATTTAAATCTAAAAGGACAATTTACAAATTTAGAATCTGTTACAAACGAAGTTAAATTAATGATGGATCCAGATGCAGATCCATATGCAACGCCTGCTGAAGGTGCAGAAGATGCAGTTCCAGAAAAATTTGGTGCTTCTGATGTTGCCGATTTAAATTGGGTGCAATTATTAAATGCTTACACATGTACAGAATGTGGTCGTTGCACATCTGTATGTCCTGCAAGCTTAACAGGTAAAGAGTTGTCGCCAAGAAAAATTATGATGGACACTCGTGATAGACTTGAAGAAGTTGGTAGAAATATAGATATAAATAAAGGAACCTTTGTTGATGATGGAAAGCAATTATTAAACGATTATATCTCACCAGAAGAATTATGGGCGTGTACAAGTTGTAATGCTTGTGTAGAAGAATGTCCTGTAAATATAGATCCATTATCTATTATTATGGATATGAGAAGATATTTAGTGATGGAAGAAAGTGCTGCACCACAAGAATTAAATATGATGATGACCAACATTGAAAATAATGGTGCTCCTTGGCAATATAATCAACAAGATAGATTGAATTGGGCAGATGAAGAGTAGATACGTTTTGGACTTTTAACTACAGTAAAAACAGCTCAAAATTTAAAATTTAAAACTTAAAACTAAAAATATGAACGTACCTACAATGGCAGATATGATAGCCCAAGGTAAACAACCAGAAGTCTTGTTTTGGGTTGGTGCAGCAGGGAGTTATGATGATAGAGCAAAGAAAATATCGAGAGCATTTGTTAAAATATTACATCAAGCAAATGTAAATTTTGCAGTTTTAGGAACTGAAGAATCTTCTACAGGAGATGCTGCAAAAAGAGCAGGTAATGAGTTCTTGTTTCAAATGCAAGCAATGATGAACATCGAAGTTCTAAATGGTTATGAAGTAAAGAAAATTGTTACCTGTGATCCTCATTCGTTTAATACCTTAAAGAATGAATACCCAAGTCTAGGAGGTAAATATGAAGTTTTTCATCATACACAATTTATACAAAATTTAATTTCTGAAGGGCGTTTAAAAATTGATGAGACTACTTTAAAAGGAAAAAGAGTTACTTTTCATGATCCTTGTTATTTAGGAAGAGGAAATGATATCTATGAATCTCCAAGAGATTTAATAAAGAGGTTAGGAGTTAATTTAACAGAAATGAAGCGCAACAAAGCTAGTGCTTTATGCTGTGGAGCTGGAGGAGCACAAATGTTTAAAGATGCAGAAAAAGGGGATAAAGAAATTAATATTTTAAGAACAGAAGAGGCTTTAGAGACCAAACCACAAATAATCGCTACAGGTTGTCCTTATTGTAATACCATGATGACAGACGGAATTAAATTTAAAGAGAAAGAATCAGAAGTAGTTGTTAAAGACATTGCAGAACTAATTGCAGATGCTAATAAATTATAATAATGAAATATTTCTACACATATATTTTCGCAATTTTTTTAATTATTTCTTGTGGAAAAAAAGAGCTTACAAAAGAAACTATTAAGGATGAAATACCTATTTTAAAAGAGCTAGTTGAAGAAACTGTAAATGAGATTGAGATTGAACATGTCCCTAAAATTATTTTTACAGTTCAAATAGCTGCTTTAAAAAATGAAAACACTGAGTATAATCGTATTGAAAATATACACACGTTTTATGAAGGTAATTTTATTAAATATAGGTTAGGACAATTTGTAACTTATAAATCGGCAAGAGCATATAGAACGTCAATTTTAACTAGGCACTCAGGTGCTTTTGTACAAGCTTTAAAAAATGGGGAACCAATAAATATACAAAAAGCTTTAAACCAATAAATCTTAAATGTTTGAAAACGAACCTGTTTCTGATTTTCCAAATATTACAAAAATAATTTTTAAGTCCATCAGTAAAAAGTTTTTAAAAATTATTTTACTGAATGTCTCTTTTCTTTTTTGTATTATTTTAATTGGTCTTATTTTAGTTGATTATTTTAATTTATTTGAAGAATTTGGGGATTATTTTAATCTCTCTTATGGTACTTTTATCGTTGTTTTTAGTTTAGTGATTCTTTTGAATTTCTTAGCATTTAAAAAAAGAAAATATGCTATTAGAGAGAAAGATATTTCTTACAAAAGTGGTATTTTTTTTAAGAAATTAACAACAGTTCCGTTTTCTAGAGTGCAACATATAGAAATCGATGAGAAACCAATTTCCAGATTATTTGGTTTGGCGTCTTTAAGTATATATACAGCTGGAGACAGTAGTGATGACCTAGTGATTAAAGGTGTTACTAAAGAAATAGCATTACAAATTAAAGAATACATTAGCACAAAAATTAATGAGTAATTCTTTTAATTTTTCAAGTTTTTCAAGACAATCTTCAAAAGGGGTTTTAGTAATTTATATAAATATAATTTATAATGTTATAAAATTTACTTGGTTTTTACTCTTTTTAATTATCAAGGATTTTTCTAAAGTATCTGCGCGTATAGGTGTTAATTATATATATTTAGGTTTAGTGCTCATTTTACTTTTCTTACTTGTTAGATCCTATTTAATCTATAAGAATTTTCAATTTAAAATAGAAGATGAACATTTTATTTTAAAACAAGGGATTCT
>JBNMNZ010000211.1:0-3991 GCA_051276605.1 Polaribacter sp.
CAAAATCCAGCAACTTTAGGAGATTATTAATACTTAATTTATTTTAGTCTCTTTTTAATAGCACAACCTACAATTTTTATTGTAGGTTTTTTTATGTTTTTATTTGGATTTAGAATGTAAGAATACAGCTATCTTTACAACTAAAGAATTAGCTTTAATTTATTAAAAAGTACATATTTTAATTATGAAAATAGGAATTGTTTGTTATCCCACCTTTGGTGGAAGTGGAGTCGTAGCAACTGAGTTAGGTATGGCTTTGGCTGATAATGGTCATGAAGTCCATTTTATTACGTATAATCAGCCAGTTCGTTTAGATTTCTTATCACATAAATTGCATTTTCATCAAGTTTTAATTGAAGAATATCCATTATTCCAATATCAACCTTACGAGTTGGCACTATCTAGTAAAATGGTAGAAGTTGTTGAGAAACACGAACTAGAAGTTTTACACGTGCATTATGCAATTCCGCATGCTTATGCAGCCTTTATGGCAAAGCAAATGTTGAAAGAAAAAGGGATTTCTGTAAAAGTGGTAACTACTTTACATGGTACAGATATTACCTTAGTTGGTAGTCATCCAACTTACAAAACTGCTGTTGAATTTAGTATCAATAACTCTGATGTTGTTACCGCTGTTTCTAATAATCTAAAACAAACAACAAATCAACTTTTTAATATAAAAAAGGAGATACAAGTTGTTTATAATTTTATTGATGTTGAGAAATATGATAAAGCTGAAAATCAAGAATGTAAAAGAAATGCTTTAGCAAAACCAAATGAAAGAATTTTAACACACATAAGTAACTTTAGACCTGTAAAAAGGGTGGAAGATGTCGTAAAGATCTTTTATGAAGTTCAAAAAGAAATCCCTTCTAAATTATTAATGATTGGTGAAGGTCCTGATAGAGCAAAAGCCGAAATTTTAACAAAGAAATTAGGCATTACAGACAAAGTTTTCTACTTAGGAAATAGCACAGAAATTGTTAAAATTTTATGTTATACAGATGTGTTTTTATTACCATCGCAAACAGAGAGTTTTGGTTTAGCGGCTTTAGAAGCTATGGCCGCACGAAGTGCTGTTATTTCTACAAATACAGGAGGTTTACCAGAGGTTAATATTCATGGAAAAACAGGTTTTTTAAGTGATTTAGGAGATGTTGAAGACATGGCTAAAAATGCTATTTTTATTTTAAAAGAAGATGCTATTTTAGATCAATTTAAAAAGAATGCAAAAGAACATACAAAAAGATTTTCTTTACAAAATATCTTACCAGTTTACGAAGATATTTATAAGTCTTGTTATATATCTAAGGTTTAATAAAAAGGCTCAAACAATAAGTTTGAGTTTTTTTTATATTTAAAAATAAAGAATTTATTTTCCAAATAAGCCACCAAGCATATCATCAACAAAACCTCTGTCGCCATCTTTTTTTATTGTTTCACCACCACCAAATAATCTTCTAAGATTGTCTTAAAATTATTTATAGTTTTAAACGATAAAGCACCAATTAATGCTTCTACACCCTCTGAAGTAGGAGCATTTTTTTGCCTTACTTTCATTAAAAAAAGCACAGGCATGGATAAGGTACTACCTGTTTTATCTGAGTTATTTTCCTTAGAACCTACAACTCCTTATATAATTGATTTTCCGAAATCACTATTTAATAAGTCTAAAATTTCTGTCATTTTTTGTTTTTACATGTTAAGTTTCACAAGGTTCTTCGCTACAACTTGTTAGTTTATTTGATCTAAATTTAGTATTTTTTATTTTAAAGACTTCAGGGGTTTCTGTAAAAATTTCATGAACTAATTTATTCTATTTTTCTAGTGCATTAAAAGGTGTTTTAACTTTGAGTTCTTTTCTTAAACTGGCGTGTCTTCTATATAAGTTGTAATGTAATAAGAAGTTCACTAAATCTTGATTCATCATCTAAATTTCATGGTTTTAATAAATTGAAAGTAACTTGTTTATTAAATTTGTTTTTTCTTTCATTACTTTACTGTTTACAGAGGAATACCCCATTACGAGACCTTGCTCTTCGTTTTTATTGTTAATATAATAATTGCTTAAAGGGTATGCAATTACATTATTTTTTAAAAGCAAATTATGTGAGTAAACATCTTTTAAATTATTTTTAATTTTGCCTATAATATGCAAACCGCTATTTTTTTTAGAAAACTCAAATGTTTTTTTAGTTTGAGAAACAAAAAGTTTTTTTCTTTCTTTTGATGTTTCTATTACATTTCTAATATGTTTATTTAAATATCCATCAACAATAAAGTTATTTAAAATAGATTGAGTTGAAACAGGTACAAATCTGCTAGATTGTTCATAAATTGATTTTATAGGTTCAATTAGGTATTTTGGCACTATTATATAGCCTATTCTTAAAGATGGGTGTAACAATTTATTGAATGTTCCTTGATAAATTACTCTTTCTTCATTGTCTAAACTATAAATTGATGGTATAGGATTTTCCCAATTACTAAATTCATGGTCATAATCATCTTCTATAATTAAAGAATTATTTTTTGCAGCCCATTCTAATAACTCTAATCTCCTAGCTTTACTCATTTTTATTCCTAATGGATATTGGTTAGAAGGAGTTGTATAGATAAGTTTTGTTTTAGAATCATTAATTATTGTATCAATTTTAATACCATTTTCATCTACATCGCAAGGAATTATATTGGCTTCAAGACTTTTGAAAAGATTGTAAGCTCTAGGAAAAGTAGGGTTCTCCATTATTACTTTATCGTTTTTATCAATTAAAGAATTCCCAATTAAATATAATGAATGTAAGGATCCAGAAGCGATAATTATTTGTGAATAATTACAATCTATATCTCTATAAACTTTTAAATAATTGGCTATATTTATTCTTAAGATATCTAGACCTTCAGATGGAGCGTATGATAAATTTGTTGGTGTAGCCTCTCTCCAATAGGCGTTAGTTAAATTTTTCCAAGTTTTTATTGGAAATATATCTAAAGGCGGTAATCCAGGTCTAAAAGCTACACTGTTTTTTTTAAAGTTATCTGTAGAGAAATCACGATACTGCTCAAATAACTTTGCTCTTTTGGATATTTTTGGATATTTATTTTTTGTATCTATTATTAATTCTTTATCACTTTTGTTTTCTCTTTTATAGCAAACTATATAGCTAGATCCTTTTTTTGCACTTATAAATCTTTCAAAAGTTAATAAATCATAAACTTTAATTATTGTGCTCCTAGAAATATCTAATTTTTTTGCTAATTCTCTAGATGGTGGTAATTTCGTTTTATAGGGTATCGATCCATTAATTATTAATTTTTTGATACTTTCAAAAAATTTTTTATAAATATGTTTTTTTGTAGTGTTTTCTTTATTATCTCTTAATATTAAGTGGATTGTGATATCGTGAAGCAAAATTGGTTTGTTTTAATTTATTAAATTGGTATGCGTAATGTACATGTTTATTTTTGTAAGTTTACCATAGTGTTAATTTAATGTAATTTTATTTTTAATGAAGAAACTAATATTAATAAGTTTGTTGTTTATAGGTTTTGGATGTTCTTCATTAAAAGAAGTCAAATTTAAAATTCCGGTTGATACTACTACAAAGGCAATAAAAAATCAAAAAAAAACTATTTATTCTCTTGATGAAATAGAGGTTTATGCTTCTAATAAGTTTGATGGTGCTCATTTAAATGGTTTTGAACAGATAAATGATAGTACAGTAAAAGTAATTATTATACCAGAGAATACTCCAATAAACAATAGTGCTTACTATTCATTTAAAATTTGGTCTAAAAAAGAGAAAACTATATATATTCAATTTGATTACCCTGAAGGATTTACGCATCGGTATATACCTAAAGTGAAAAAAAATGCTACTAATTGGGAGCAAATTAATATTAAAAACGTCTTCAAAAAAAATAAAGAGGTTTTACTTAAATTATCTATTGAGTCAGATACAACATGGGTTTCTGCTCAAGAATTAATTAC
>JBNMNZ010000212.1:0-3958 GCA_051276605.1 Polaribacter sp.
TCTTTGCTGAAGTACCAACTTCTAAAATCGGAAATAAATCTGTTAAGTAATCACGTAAAACATTTCCAGAAACAGAAATTGTATCTTCTCCTTTTATAATTCTTTCTAAAGTAAATTCTGTCGCTTCAATTGGAGATAAGATTCTGATATCTAAATCAGAAGTAGTATGATCTGTTAAATATAGCTTTACTTTTTTAATGATTTCGGCATCATGTGCTCTCTTTTTATCTAACCAAAAAACAGCAGGTGTTTCTGATGCTCTTGCTCTTGTTACAGCTAGCTTAACCCAATCTTGAATTGGTAAATCTTTCGTTTGGCACATTCTCCAGATATCACCAGCCTCAACAGAATGTTCTAATAAAATTTTCCCATTAGTATCTATAACGACTACTTTTCCGTTTTTAGTAATTTCAAAAGTTTTGTCATGAGAACCATATTCTTCTGCTTTTTGAGCCATTAAACCAACATTTGGAACTGTTCCCATAGTTGTAGGGTCAAAAGCACCATTCTTTTTACAAAAATCGATAGTTGCAGAATAAATTCCTGCATACGAACTGTCTGGGATAATTGCTTTTGTATCTTGTAATTTACCTTCTGAGTTCCACATTTTACCGGATGTTCTAATCATTGCAGGCATAGAGGCGTCAATAATTATATCTGAGGGAATATGTAAGTTGGTAACCCCTTTATCAGAATTAACCATTGCTAATTCTGGCCCATGATCAAAAGCATATCTTATATCATCTCTAATCTCATCGCGTTTATCTTTTGGTAACTCACTTAGTTTTCCTAAAAGATTCCCTAAACCATTATTTACATCAACACCAATTTTCTTAAATATTTTTCCATGTTTTTTAAATAAATCATTAAAATAGACACGAACTGCATGTCCAAAAATAATAGGATCACTAACTTTCATCATGGTTGCTTTCATATGTAACGAAAACAACACGTTTTTATCTAAAGCATCTTCATATTGTTCTTCTAAAAAGTCAATTAATGCTTTTTTGCTCATCACAGTTGCATCAATGATTTCTCCTTTTAATAAGTCTAATTTGTCTTTTAAGACTGTTTTAGTTCCGTTTTCTGAAATATGTTGAATACTTATAGAAGTTTCATTTTTGGTTGTTATCGATTTCTCATTATGAGCAAAATCTCCTTCAGTCATTGTCGCAACATGTGTTTTAGAATCTGAAGACCAAGCACCCATAGAATGTGGATTTTTTCGAGCATAATTTTTTATAGCTTTTGGTGCTCTTCTATCAGAGTTTCCTTCACGTAAAACAGGATTTACTGCAGAACCTTTTACTTTATTATATAATGCAGAAACAACCTTGTCTTCATCCGTTTTTATTTCTTCAGGGTAATTTGGTAAAGCATACCCTAAGGTCTGTAATTCTTCTATTGCATTTTTTAGTTGTGGTACTGAAGCACTAATGTTTGGTAACTTTATAATGTTTGCTTCTGGTTTTTTCGCTAATTCTCCTAAAACAGTTAAAGCGTCTTCTACTTTTTGATCATCAGTTAAATAACTTGAAAAATTAGCTAAAATTCTTGACGCCAAAGAAATATCTTTTGTTTCAATTTCTATATTAGATGATTTTGTAAAAGCTTTTACAATTGGTAAAAAAGAACGGGTAGCTAAGGCTGGGGCTTCGTCTGTTTTTGTATATATAATTTTAGCTATTTTGCTCATGAAGGTATTTTATTTTATTATAGAGATATCAATGCTTTGCTACTTACGAAATGCTTTTCGTTAGAAGCGGAGCAAATTTATGAATTATAGGTGAGATTTTTGTTGTTAAATTGCTATTAATTAACAGGTTTTGGTTGATTTTTAATAATAAAATTAGTTTTTTTTAAAAAATTTGACATCAAAATAAAAGCCATACCTTACAATTACTTGTACAGATATGGCTTTTTCGAAAAAGTTTTTTAAACTGTTTTGCATTGCTACAATACAAATAAGATTCACATCTTATATTTCTTTAGTTCTTAAAGAAATTATAATTTACTTTTTCGGTTTTTGAAACATCCTTAATTTAAAAAAAGTATTCTACTTTTTTTAAATTTTTATGAATGTTTCTATTGCTATCTTCTTCAATAGGATGCTTTATTTCAGTTTGTTGTTTCAAGAACGAACTATTTTTAAGGGGTAACTATCATTTTTTAAAATGAACATTGCTACAGGATCATATTTTTTCGGATAAACAATTTTAGAAAGAACGTTACTTCTTGTATTTACAATTAAATTTTATTAGTTTGTTAAAACAGATAAACTTATTAATTTTGTAAATATTATTTCAAATATAGAATCTATTTTTAGTTCAGTAAAATTTTTAACTAATTATAAATCAACACAGTATTAACCATGCTTATTAACATTTGTTAACAAAAAAAAGCGTTGTGAATATTCACAACGCTTTTTTTAATTTTATGTAAAAAGAAATTATTTTCTTCTTTTTTCAGTAATTCTAGCTTTTTTACCAGTAAGACCTCTAAAGTAGAAAATACGAGCTCTACGAACTTTACCTCTTTTGTTAACTTCAACTTTCTGAATAGAAGGTAAGTTTACAGGAAAAATTCTTTCTACACCTACAGTACCAGACATTTTTCTGATTGTAAAAGTTTCTGAAAGACCTGCGCCTCTTCTTTGAATAACAACTCCTCTAAAAAACTGAGTTCTTACTTTTTCTCCCTCTTTAATTTCGTAATACACAGTAATTGTGTCACCAGCTGCAAAATCAGCAAATTCTTTTTTTGTTACAAATTCGTCTTGAACAAATTTTATTAAAGCTTCCATATCTAATATTTATATTTTAGTAAACAAACGTTCACGATTTCTTCGTCAGAGGTTAATTTAGCGTTTGCAAAAGTAGTAATTATTTTTTGTTGATAATACTAAAAACAATTATTTTTTATACTGATAATTAGTACAATAGAATACCCAGAACTTTCTTGATTGTTTATTGTTGATTTTAATAATAATCGGTTCTAATTCTGTCACTGTATCAAAGTATTTATTTAAAACAGGGTTTTGATTTCCTTTTAATTCATTATTGTTAAAACGTTTATCAGAATCAATGAAAATAGCATTCTTC
Source organism: Polaribacter sp. (assembly GCA_051276605.1). GTDB lineage: Bacteria > Bacteroidota > Bacteroidia > Flavobacteriales > Flavobacteriaceae > Polaribacter. Next base: position 3,102 of record JBNMNZ010000212.1, read on the forward strand.
ATATTTAAGGTTGATAAGTCATCACCTAAATAATCAAAATGTAACGCTGGTAAACCGATGATATTTTGTGCATATACTTTCTTATCCATAAAAAAGTTTAAGCAAGCAGAGGTCTTATAATTATCATCAGAAAAAATAAATGTATTTGGATATTTTTCCTGCAATTTTAGAGTTTCTACTGCTAATTCTTTCCATCCAACCCATGTATCATCACTTTTAATAGGCGCTAAATAAAACAAAATTTGGAGGCTAAAAAGCACATGAAATACAATTGAAAATATAATTTGTGTTTTTAATAATTTTTTATTGATAAACATTCCTGCTAAAATGATTCCTGTAATATACGATGGCATCATCCAATTTAATTTCACCCAATAGATAGGGGTAAGGCAAAAGAAACCAACAAAAGTCGGAATAAAAAAGGCTAATAGGAATAAGGTTTTAGCTTGGGGAATTTTAAATTTTAACAGAGCTCTTTTTATATATTTATATGTAAACGTGATAAAAATTAAAAATAAAACGGGCAATAATAAGAACATTTGATGCCCAATTGCCCCAAAGAAATATTTTGAAGAGAATTTAAATTCAGAAATTGAACTTGTTCTTTCTGATGATTGAAACGCAAAAGATGCAAACTCATTTAGGTAGTTCCAATACCAAACAGGAAATGTTACTGCAGCGGATACTATTATAGAAGCCCAAAACCAAGGAGACAAAAATAATTTTCTGTATTTGTTTGAAAAGATAAGAAATGCAATCAATCCTATTTGTAATAATAATGAGGTGTATTTGCTATTAAAAGATAAGCCCATTGCAATTCCGCCTAAAATCCAAAACCACTTTTTTTCTTCAAAAAT